>JAAUUH010000051.1 GCA_012031145.1 Oscillatoriales cyanobacterium SM2_2_1
ATAACTATTGCAGAGATAGGAAGAACCAGAGCGGCGATCGGTGAATGGGATAAGCCTCTGCTATCAGTTCAATAGAAATATCGGTAATACTGCACTGGTTCAGGGCTTTATGCCATTTTTTTGCCCAAGCACTTATTCTTTTACTATCTTTCTCTGGCAAGGACTTAGCAATCGCTTGGCCGATCAGCTTAGTCATCTGACGGGGCTGACTACTGAAGGAAAAGTCTCGCAAACGACCCTGAATTTTTGCCCACTCATTGCGCTGTGCAGTTGCTAAGCTGTACCCGTAGTCAGCAAAAGATTGATGCAACAAGCCAACCAAATGGAGCGATCGCCCATTACACAGACTCAACTCCGCTATTTGCTGAAGCAGGTAAAGATCGTCATTTCTCTGGTGTAAGGTTGCATACTCGATGCTTTTGCCCAACTCGTCTATGACCAGAATAACGGGCTGGTCTGTAGATGATAAAACTGCCTGTATAAGTGACAAAGCATCCGAGTTAGCTACTATTTGACCATCTTTAACTTTAGCCAATAGATTCTTAATCTTTTTGGATAGGGTTGTTGATGTGGATGTTCTAAAAGCTAAGGCTCTAATTATTGCATAGCTTAGGGGTTCTCTTTGGGCTGTGGCGATCGCCCGAAAAAAGCCCTGTTCAGGAAGATTCTCCACCAGCTTTTCGTATTGGAGAGAAGTTAGAGATCGTTTGGCAGTATCCAAGGCAATCTGCCTTACAGGATCGCCCGCCGGGGCGCACAAGGACAGCAAGAAATTGGCAAAGGCTGATTTGCCCGTACCGTAAACGCTAGTAATAGTAGTCACTGAGGCAGTACGGGACTCAGCCGAATGGATAAAGATATGCGTCAACAAATTGATCGAGCGATCGGTTAGGATGTACCCCCGCCCTGCATCATCCGAGTCAAAATCTCGTTCTAAGTTGATAGATCGGGCAAAACGACGATGAATACCAAAGAAATTTGCTAGTTTAGCCATGATTAGAAGAGTAATAACTAAGTATTAATTCGTCCCTTAGTTTCTCCACCTTCCCTTTAAATGACAACTGTAAAATGCTAGCACTATCCGCAAGGTCAACATTTTTTTGCTGGCGAGAAACTTGAATGATCGCATCGCAGAGGACACTAGCAGTGATCTTAAAAGCCATGCCAGGACTACCCACCTCATAAAGCAAACGATTAAGGGCGATCGTCTGAGTATTGGGGCTAACCATCCCAGCATAATCCAGACAAACAGCGACCAAAATCTCTGGGGGGAGATTGGGCTTCTGTCCGATATTAAAAGCTAGATTTGTGCCGACCCTGCCCAACAGGTTTAATTCGGCAAATGGCGAATCCAGATTATCCTCGTTGAGGCTGGTCACATTCCCCTGCGACAGGTACATCTTTGTCAAACAGGAAATATCCTTATTCAGAGATGACTCGGCAATGCGCCCACCGAAAGTACTTTCGCAAAAGTCCTCAAATCGAAAAACAACGATTCATCCGTCCTAAACTCCAATTTGCGAAACTCAAAAAAAGTGAAATACCAAGCCGTAGCCAAATAGTCGGGTTTTAATAAGTGCCAATGCAGCAACCAAAGACTGGCGGGGTCTTCCAAATAGGGATCACAACCATCTTCACTAAGTAGCAGTTCCCCAAATTCAGTAGTGCCCTGATCATCAATCAGCTTGAAAGCCTTACACCAGTAGCGGATGGATTTCGCCATATTTTTACCCACCCCCAAATGGATATGAGCATCCTCAGTCAAGAAAATATCAGGGTTACAGCACACTGCATCAAACCCCTTCTTCAACCAACCAAAGCGAGGCGCAAATGTCTCATGGCGAGCAAAAACGGGGGTAAGCGGGGTGGTGTGGTTGAGAACTGCTGGCTGTCCAATCATGGTAGCTAGTCTACAGGATTACCAAAGGCTTATTATGGTAACTCGAAGTTTTTCTAGATTTCTGTCCCACAGGGAATGAAGGAGATGGTAAAAGCGATCGCCCAAGGCACAGCAAGTTCGTTCGCATCGTTATGCCATCACAGTCAGGTGGGCAAAAAGCTCCCAGATGCGCTTTACATTCACATTTCGGCAGTTGGGCATTTGCCAGATGACCTCCAAAACTACAACCACCAAGCACTAGCCCTCCTATCTTCTAGCGTTAAGTTTAATCTGATCAAATTCAGTTATGGCGAGCTAAAAATTTCTTATCTTTACTATCCCGACTTTGAAAGCGATCCCCATCCTGCACTTCACTCCAGCGTACAGGTAAATCTCCTAGATGGTTCGGTGCAAACCAGGAATTACAGTCCGACCAGCAACCCGCCCATTCTGCACCGTAAGGAAACTTTTGTCACCCCCAATTATCCCCATTATGCTGAGTTTTGCGAATTGACTCGCCAGGAGGAAGCCCTATCTTTGCTTAACTCTCACCAGATCGGCACTCGCAAAGGATGGGAAGCACATTTAAGGGAAAAAAACTTGCAGATAGATGGACATCAGTTAATTTCTCTATCAATGCCCAAAATCGATCGCCACAAAGCCGCCATCCATCGTAACGATCTATCCAAACCCGTCCGCCTTGCTCTGGAGTCGGATGTTTTACAGTCTGGGATGACCTTCTATGATTACGGATGCGGTCACGGTGGAGATATAGCTAGGCTCCGGCATAAGGGATTTACCTGCATGGGATTCGATCCTTACTACCTTCCTGAACCAGAGAAAGTTCCTGCTGATGTGGTGAATCTGGGCTATGTGATCAATGTCATCGAAGACCCCGCCGAACGCCGAGAAGCTCTAGCAGAAGCTTGGAAATTAACTCAGAAAGTGCTTATCGTATCGGCACAGGTTTTGATCGGCGATAGTGCAAATGGACAGATTGCCTATGGCGATGGGGTTGTCAGCAGTCGCAACACCTTCCAGAAATACTACCAGCAAGAAGAGCTAAAAAATTATATCGATCGAGTGTTAGCGGTAGATTCCGTTCCAGTTGCCTTGGGGATTTATTTCGTTTTTCAGGATGAGACCCAAGCTCAGAGCTTTCGTGCGAGTCGCTTCCGCACATATGCCACAACACCCAGAGTTAGATTGGCTACTAAAAGCTTCCCAGATTATCAGGAAATACTGCTTCCCTTAATGCAATTTTTTACTGAACGAGGGAGATTGCCAATTGGCACGGAATCTGCTCAATTCCCATCAATCATGCAGGAATTCGGCTCAATTAAGAAAGCTTTTAACCTGATCCTCCAAGCTACTAGCCAGAGTGAATGGGATGCGATCGCTGACAAGCGTCGTCAGGATATATTGGTATTCCTAGCACTTAGCAATTTTGATAACCCCAGCAAAAAGCTGAAGATAACCCAGTTGCCTTTGAACCTACAAACCGACATCAAAGCTCTGTTTGGTTCCTATCAATCCGCATCCACTACAGCCGACCTGATGCTATTTAACTTGGGTAAACCAGGTTTTATTCGATCGGTTTGCGAACGAAGCTCGGTAGGTTGGCTGGAGGAAAAATATCTAACGGTGCATATTTCTGCACTCGATTCTTTAGATACCATGCTTAGACTGTACGAGGGATGCGCCAGTCGCACCTTTGGCAGGATGGCTGAAACTACTCTGATTAGATTCCACTTGGACAAACCCAAAATTGCCTATATGTATTGTCCTGATTTCGACAAAGAACCCCATCCCAAAATCGCATCGGTTATGTATGTGAGTTTGCGAGAATTAAAGATTTTCTATCAAGACTACTGCCATTCTGAGAATCCAGCGATCATCAACCGCAAGTCCTCTATGGTACTACCAAGTTACCCCCTCCACGAGAAGTTTAATCGCCTGACACAACAGGAAGTGAGGTGGGGTTTATTATCAGAAATCCCCTCCACTACGCCGCTAAAAGAGTGGCATTCGCTCCTACAAAAGCATTCTGCTAGTTTGAGAGGACATCGCCTGATCAGAAACAGAGAAGTCAAGAGCTGAAGATTCTGTACTTGCCCCACCTTCCAGCGCGTACAGGACTCCCCCACCACCATGTCAAATGAGGCTTGCTATGCTAGTACGTTACTCGCAAGCCGCTTGCATGTCAGTTAAACATCCGTTGCGCCAACGATTTCGGCAAGGTAGTCACTCGCCAGGCCGACGTTCCCTGTGGTATTGCCTACATGGCAGTACTAGACTAATATCCACCGTAACGCCTTCGGAGCCTGCCCATGCGATCGCCCATCATCGTGCTGTTCACCGCCTCCCTTTTCGGCATCATCTGCCTTCCGGCAACGGGAGTCTGGGCAAATTCCAAATCGGCGATCGCCCCTGAGGTTCCAGAGCCAACTCCCCTCGCAGCGCCGCCTATCGAGCCCGCTATCCCCCCTACGGTCACCCTTGAGGCTCCGATCTCAACCCCAACTCCCCCTGCATCTCCAGCTATTCCCCAAGTTGTCGTCGATGCCCCCCAACCCCCCAACCCCAAGGCAGCGGTGCGGGTAGACTCCGCCATTCCCGAAATCATCCTAGAAAGCCGTAGCAGTGGCTGCCATGCCCGCAGCAGCGAACTAGGGCAGCGCCGTGCCGATCTCTGTGGTGGCGAACTGTCCCCCACCCGTTCTGGGGACGATCACGCTCCCGTCCGCATCCGCACCCTCAACCCCCGAGAAATTCGCCAACTGAGTGTTCCCAGTCAGGGCGATCGCCAGATGGTCTTTCCTCTCAATATTCCAGCGGTCGTTTCTTCTCCCTTTGGCGATCGCTGGCACCCAATCCACGGCGGTATCCGCTTCCATCAAGGCACGGATCTAGCAGCCCCCGCCGGTACCCCCGTGGTGGCTGCCTTCAGCGGTCGGGTGGAAATTGCCGCTTGGGTCGGCGGCTACGGTCTGATGGTTGTCATTAACCACAACAACCGCTACGAAACCCGCTATGCCCACCTCACCGAGCTATTTGTTCAGGAGGGACAGGAGATCACCCAAGGCACCGTCATTGGGCTAGTTGGTAGTACAGGTAATTCCACTGGCCCCCACCTTCACTTTGAACTTTGGGAGCAGATCAAAGGCGAATGGTACGTTCTTGACCCCACCCCCCACCTCCTCATTGCCATGGAGCGCCTTGAGCAATACCTTGCCCAACTGACACTGCCTACCAGCTCCGAAATCAAACCATCGGTCTAATCCCATGCTGATCCAATCTAGCCAAATGCTCCTGCCCGATGGCGAGTGGCTCATCGGCGATCTTCGCATCACCGAGGACAGGATTACGGCGATCACCCCCCATTTAGAACCGGAGCCCGACGAACCCTGCCTTGATGCCCGCGGACTCTCCCTGCTTCCCGGTGTGATTGACCCCCAAGTGCATTTCCGTGAACCCGGACTAGAGCACAAAGAAGACCTATTTACCGCCAGCTGCGCCTGTGCCAAGGGTGGGGTTACCAGTTTCCTGGAGATGCCCAACACCCGCCCACCCACCACCACCCAAGCAACCCTCGACGACAAACTGCACCGCGCAGCCAGCAAATGCGTCGTCAACTATGGTTTTTTCATTGGCGCAACCTCAGCCATCCTTCCCGACCTGTTAACGGCAAAGCCCACCTGTGGCATCAAAGTGTTTATGGGATCCATGCATGGTGACCTATTGGTCGATCAGGAAGAATTACTAGATCGAATTTTTTCCCAGGGCGATCGCCTTATTGCCGTCCATGCCGAAGATCAAGCCCGCATTGCCCAGAGAAGAATCGAATTAGCCAACAGTCAAGATCCAGCCAAACACTCCCTCATTCAGGACAACCAAGCCGCCCTTAATGCCACCAAACTAGCCATCAAACTATCCCAAAAATATCAGCGCCGCCTCCACATCCTGCACATGTCCACCGGTGAAGAAGCCGAGTTTTTGCGCCACAGCAAGCCAAACTGGGTCACGGCCGAGGTCACACCCCAGCATTTACTCATGAATACCAGCGCCTACGCCAAAATTGGCTCCCTTGCCCAGATGAATCCCCCTTTGCGATCACCCCAGGATCAGGAACTCCTCTGGCAAGCCCTACTTGATGGAGTTATTGACTTTATTGCCACCGATCACGCCCCCCATACCCTAGCTGAGAAAGGAGTAGCCCAAACCCCAGAGCAGCCGATTACCCCGCCCCCCGGAGAGGGCACAGTCCTGCTAGAGCCAGCCCATGTGCCATCGGGAATGCCCGGCGTAGAAACGTCCCTGGCCTTAATGTTGACGGAAGCGCAAAAAGGTCGCTGCACCGTACATCAGGTCAGTCAATGGATGAGCAGCAACGTGGCAAAGGCTTACAAAATAGCCAATAAGGGCGAACTTCGGATCGGCTGGGATGCCGACCTAGTCCTGGTGGATTTGCACCATTACAAGCCCGTCCGCCATGAAGAGTTGCTCACTAAATGCGGCTGGAGTCCCTTTGAGGGCTGGAACCTCACAGGCTGGGCCCACACCACCCTCGTCCATGGGCAAATTGTTTATCAGAATGGGCGGGTCAATCCCCAAGTACGCGGACGGGCGTTGGCGTTTGGGGGGTAAATAATCCCTGGGGCGCACCACTCGGCACTTGCTCTCGAATTCGGCGCATCAGGTTTGCCATTTCGATCGCATTCATGCCATATTCCCAACCCTTGTTGCTCTTGACACCCGCCCGCTCTAGGGCCTGCTGCATCGTGTCCGTCGTCAGCACGCCAAAAATAATCGGGACTCCGGTCTGAAATGCCGCCGCCGCGATCCCCTTAGACACCTCAGCCGCCACGTAGTCAAAGTGGGGCGTATCTCCACGAATCACCGCCCCCAAGCAGATCACCGCATCATAGGCACCGGATTGGGCCAACTGCCTTGCCACCATGGGAATTTCAAAACTCCCCGGCACCCAAGCATAGTCCAGTTGCTCTTCGCGCACGCCATGGCGGAATAGCGCATCCCGACAACCGTCAATGAGGCGATTGACCACCAAGTCATTAAATCGCCCAACAACAATCGCCAGATGCAGCTGCTCCGTGTCCTGAAAGTTCCCCTCAAAAACCGTCATTGGCTAGGCCACAAACGAATTCAGCACACCCAACGCCACCACCAACAGCAGCCAAATCACCGAGCCCACTAAAATTAGGGGCTTCGACTGGGTCCAATTGCTGGGCGTCGCATAGGCTACGGGCACCCCAATCACCATCACAAACGAGAAGAGAACAAAGAAGGCTAAGAGTAATTGGAAAATAACGGTCATTGCCAAACTCCAGGTCAAAAGAATTTTTTTCCAGCTTACCACCGATGGCGATCGCTGGACGGCAGGGAGTTAATCGGACAGCCCTTGAATTTCACAAAAAAAACTTGTTCGTCTCCAAAGTTTAAGCACGGCAGCCGTCCAGAGTCGAAAATACGCCCAAAATAACCCTAGGACTAACTTTCCCATAACCTCGGCCACTGGTCGTTTCTGAAAATTTCTTTAAGGATTGCTGTTGTGCCGTAACCCAAGAAATTAGTAAAGAGCAGATACGAGGTATCTATGATCAAGCAACTAGCAGCACACTCCACCCTAGCAGTGGTGTTGACCGGACTCTCCACCAGCGCCCAAGCCACGACTTTTACTTTTAATAACATTACCAACGGGGATACCGTTGGCGACCCCTTGGCAGAATTTCTGACCATGGACGTGACTGCTGCCAGTGGCGGTGGTGTGCTGTTCCAGTTCAAAAACAGTTCCAGTAATCTCGCCAGCACTTCCTTTATCCGGCAAATCTTTTTTGATACCCGCATCAAGGGTGTTGATCAAGCGAATTCTTTGACGACGATCCTGGGCGGTACCACGGCCACCATTGGCAACACGGTGGGCTCACCCACCAGCGCAACGCCTTTTTCTACGGGAACCCTCAACTTTACGGGTGGCACCTCGACGGGGAACTTTTCCCAAGGCAATAATCTCTCTCCTAATTTCACGACCAATTTTGAGTTTAACCGAGTCCAAGGCGCGGGCAACTCACGGGCGATTCAGCCCGGCGAAACCCTGGCCGTTATTTTTAGCAATGCCACCCTCAACACGGTGCTTGATGCCCTTAACGGTGGCGACCTGCGAGTGGGGTATCGTTTGCAGGGGATTGACTTCGGCAATGTGCGCGACGCAAGCGATGCCTATGTCAATGGCATCCATGTCCCGGCTCGGCCCGTGCCCGTACCCGGGCTAATGCTGGGGATACTGGCCGCTGGGGCGATCGGAGCCAAGCGCCTGACTAAAGCTGCTCGCTAAAACTCTGGTCGTCATTCGTTTCTGGCATAGGAACATCAAGAGTCACCTTAGCCATAGCGACCCCTATGACTGAGGTGGAGCAAAGGTTCCGTGACTTTTATAGCTATATTCGGGTAGGTTCGGACATCGAAGGACGAGGGGGGGGGCTGCGCCCCCAACCAGGGGTTTCACCCCTGCACCCCGTCCTCATCAAGTTATAGTCATTTAACTTGAATTTGATACAGCTTTTCCAACCTCAAACCCTTACTCGGTCTAAACTCGAAGGCTAATGCTGGTCTTTTACAGTCTCAATCTTAGTTAAAATGACTATATTTACAGCTATAGTTCCTTTCCTGGTAGCCCTGAACGGTGATGGTTACGCATGAAGAGAGGCACGGTAATAGTGCAAAAAAATATCAAATTGCCCTGGTGTGGTGGCGCAACCTCTTGGAGAAGGACAAGGTTTCACGAACCAAGCATCCGACTCGGATAGTGTTGTTGAAGCGCTCAATTTAGAGCCGACCAACGCTCCCATCCAATTGAATTATTCATCGACCTGTTTTTTGGAGTGACTGCAATGGCATGGGGAGTCTGGCAGAACTTTTGGTTGACGTACAGTTGCAGCCACCGCTGAGACACGCCTGCAACTCTGGCGATCGCCCCTGCCCTAGGGGCGATCGCAATAACTGATCCATCCATTGTCATGTTGTATCCTCAACAAACTACCGCCCACAGTCTTGGCTACCGTAATGGCTATACCCGTATTTGATGGATGATTTGAGTAGATTGGTCTTTTGGACGGTTTATGGAATGGCCAGCCATGGTTAAGGGTTTTGGTTCACTAGCTTAGCGTGATTCGTAATTATAGGTTAATGACGAAATTCCATACCTCAGGCGAGGGCAGCCTGGATTGCAGGGTTCCATCGATGCGGCGGCTGCCTCGGAAGCGGCCACCCCAGATTTTGCGTTCAAAGCGATCAATCTTGACTCCATTCAAGAGTGTTCCTAGCCAGATGTGTCCAAGGGACTGTCTACCCAAAAAGCCCACCGCGCCGCAAAATCAATGGCGCTATGCAGATTTCGGTGGCTCTGGGCTTTCACCAAGCGAGGGTCAATACAACGGCGGAGCCTGCGCTTCCAGAAATAACGATCGCAGCGATACGAGCTAACAGATTCCAAAGCATGTTCTTAGCCATCCCCCACTGTGCACCAAACAACTCCATTCATGGGAGTCGATTCATAGGCGTAACCATGAACCAATCCACTGGGTGCCCATCATGGAAAAATCGAATCAGAGGGCGATCGCGCCATGGATAGTGATGCTGTCAGCGGTTACGGATTCACATCATCATCTCGCACCCAAAATTTTTGACGTGCCGACTGAATGTGGGGACGCATTAGTTCGTAGAGATGGCGAACATCGACGGGCAAGCGCTCTAGGTGCACACGGCTAGTGGTGGCATCGCGGGTGAGTAAAAGGATATTGCCAGTGCCCATCACCCTTTGGTTGAGAGGTTTTTCCAGTTGAATATCATCAATGGAGTAAATTTCTAGGGTATCGATGCGGCGGGAAAAAATTCCAGATTCAATCACAATCCGCTGGGAGGTAATTAAATAGCGGATATTACTGGATTTGAGCCAGAACCAAAGCCACCCGATCCCGAGAGTCACAATGGCGATAATCAGGCGCGAGACGCTGCCAATCACCGCTGGCGAACCATCAAAGAGGATGACTTCGGGTTCCATTAGCGGCCTTTTTGAGCCCAGACGCGGGTCGGCAATCCCCAAATGTAGATAAATCCCTCGGCCGCACGGTGATCGAACTGGTCGGCGCTGGTGTAGGTGGCGAGGTCTTCGTCATAGAGGGTATTGGCGGATTGTCGCCCAACAATGGTGGCGTTGCCCCGATGGAATTTGATGCGCACGGTTCCCGAGACCCGCTCCTGGGTTTTGTTGATGAAGGCATCGAGGGATTCCTTGAGGGGGCTGTACCACTGGCCGTTGTAAATGAGGCGGGCATAGGCTTCTTCGATGCCACGCTTGAACTGGGTAACATCGGCGGTAAGGGTTAGCATTTCCAAATCACGGTGAGCGTAGATCAGGACGCCCATGGCCGGAGCTTCATAGATTTCCCGCGATTTGATGCCCACTAGGCGATTTTCTACCATGTCGATCCGACCAACACCATTGCTACCGGCGATCGCGTTGAGTTGGGTAATGAGGGTCACAGGATCAAGTAGCTGGCCATCTAGGGCAACGGGGATGCCCCGGTCAAAGGTGATTTCCGTATAGGTGGGGGTATCGGGGGTGTTGGCGATCGCCTGGGTCATGAGGTAAATCTCCTCGGGCGGCTCCTGCCAAGCGTCCTCCAGGATACCTGCTTCAATGCTGCGACCAAGAAGATTGCGATCGATGCTGTAGGGGGAGGATTTTTTAACCGGGGAGGGAATGCCGTACCGCTCACCGTAGGCGATGGTTTCTTCCCGACTCATCCCCCATTCGCGGGCAGGGGCCAACACTTTAAGCTGGGGGTTGAGGGCGGCAATAGACACATCAAACCGCACTTGGTCGTTACCCTTGCCAGTGCACCCATGGGCGACGGCATCGGCTCCGTGGGCGGCAGCAGCTTCGACAAGAATTTTGGCGATTAGCGGCCGGGCCAGGGCCGTGGTGAGGGGATAGCGATTTTCGTAGAGGGCGTTGGCTTTAATCGCTGGAAAGGCATAGTCGGTAACGAACTCTGGGGTGACATTCTGTACCAGGGAAATGCTGGCCCCAGAGTCGAGGGCTTTTTGGCGGATTGGCTCCAGTTCATCGCCCTGTCCTAGATCGGCGGCGAGGGTGATCACTTCTTCGATACCCCATTCATGTTTGAGATAGGGAATACAAACGGAGGTGTCAACGCCACCGGAATATGCCAAGACCACTTTTTTTGCCCGACCCATAGTTCTCTCACGCACCAGCACCCCTAATTATGCGTGATTTGCGATCGCCCGATCCATCCTAGTTCCGCAAATTCGGGCAGAATGTCAGGGATTGGCTACCGGTGCTGGGCTGCCTTGATGGTATTGGCCTGGTGCAGGAGAGATTCGGCAAAGGCGATCGCGGAATTGCTGGTTCCTTGGGCGCGGGACGGCAGATCGCCGCCGGCCAGTTGGGCTAGTTCGTCTTTGCGGGCTTCGGGACTAAGCTGCTGGAGGTGAACAGCGGTGCGCTCAATGCCATCAGTTTGGTGGACATGCTTACTAACTTGATAATGGTGATCGGCGATCGCGGCGACAATTGGTTGGTGGGTGACGCAGAGCACTTGGTGGCGGCGGCCAATTTGCCAGAGCTGGTGGGCGATCGTCTGGGCTACTTTACCGGAAACACCGACATCGATTTCATCAAATACTAAGGTAGGCAGGGCCATCCCGCCATGATGGCTTTGGGAGAGACAGGTTTGCAGGGCCAATAAAAAGCGGCTCATTTCCCCACCGGAGGCCGTAGCGGCGAGGGACTGCAGGGGTTCTCCGGGGTTGGGGCTAAACTCAAACACGATGCGATCGCCACCATGGGGCGTGGGCGCAATGGGACTGAGGGTGACGGCAAACTGCACCCGCTGCATGGCTAGTTTTTTTAGGATGGGGACAACGGACTGCTCTAGGGCGCGGGCAGACCGTTGCCGCAATTGGGTAAGGTGGGCGCAGGCGGCGGTCAAGGCGGCGCGATCGCGCTCTAAGCTCGCCTCTAAGGTAGCCAGGTGCTGGTCAAAGTCTTCGAGGTGATCCAGCTCAGCGGTCAGGCGATCACGATGGGCAATTACTTCGGCCAGAGTGCTGCCATATTTCCGCAGCAGGGGACGGAGTTGGGCGATCCGGGACAGAATCTGCTCCAGACTGTCGGGATCGGTATCCAGTTGGTCGCCATAGATGCGCAGTTGACGGCTGGCTTCAGTTATTTGGGCATTGGCGCTGGCGACGAGATCCCAGATGCCCTGCACCCGCCCATCAACCTCGGCCATGGCTTCTAAGATTCCTTCGGCTTTACCTAACACTTCGGCGCAAGCAGGCGCTCTATCGCCTTGGTAGAGCAATTCATAGACCTCATAACTCTGGCGTTGCAGTTCCACAGTATGGGACAGGCGGTGGCGATCGCGCTCAAGGTCCTCAAGCTCCGTCGGCAGTTCCAAATCGGCGGCCGTTAGCTCCCGCAGTTGATATCGCCACAAATCAGCCTGTTGCAACCGGCTGCGATCCTGCTGGCGCTCTGCTTCTAGTTGGGACAGATGGCGTTGATAGCGCTCATAGAGTTGCTTTACCTGCTGCACCGACTGTTGGAGTTCGGGCCCGCCAAATTCATCCAGCCACTGGCGCTGGTACCACTCCTCTGCCAGTAAAAACGTTTGCCCTTGGGCGGTAATCACAATTAGGTGATCACGCAGTTCTAGAATTTGTTGGCGGTTGACCACAACTCCATTGACCCGACTCCGGGGCGATCGGGCCGTCACCTCTCGGCTCACAGTCAGCATATCTTCCCCTAGCAGGGGTAACTGATGGGATGCTAACCAAGAGCGCCCCGCCCCATCCAGGGAGAAATCCGCCTCCAACAGAGCGCGATCGCATCCCGTACGAATGGCCTTAGCCGTCACCTTCCCACCAAGTACCCCATCCACGGCATCGAGAATGATCGACTTACCGGCACCGGTCTCCCCCGTAAGGATGTGCAACCCCTCGCCCAATTCCCATTCCAAACGCTCAATCAGGGCGAAATTCTCAATTCGCAGGCGTCGCAGCATGACCTAAACCCTGCCATAGGTTATGTTAAAACGGAGAGAGAGGGATTCGAACCCTCGGTTGCTTGCGCAACGCTCGATTTCAAGTCGAGTGCATTCGACCACTCTGCCATCTCTCCAGTCCTTTATACTAAGCCATCCTATGTCGCAAGACAAACAATTCCGATTTCCGGGCATCTGGTTGACCTTTCCTCTTTTTGTGCTCAACCTGTGGCTAGGACTGCGTTTGTTTGAGTTTTTGCAACCCTTGGTCAGCGTTGTCCTGACGGCTTCCATCTTAGCGTTCCTCCTCAATTTCGTGGTTCAGCTTTTGATTAACCATCACGTCCCGCGGCAACGGGCGGTGACTTCAGTTTTTTTACTGGCGCTGACAATTTTTGTGGCCGTGGCCCTCACCGTCGTCCCCATTGCCATTGGGCAACTCAGCGAACTGATCAAACGGCTCCCAAGTTGGATTAGCACTGGCACCGAGCAGCTCAACTCCCTTCAGGTCTGGGCGGTCGAACACAATATTCCCGTAGACCTTAGCGGTATTGGGAGACAGCTAACTGATCGCCTCACCGGAGAATTCCAAAACCTGGCTTCTAAGTTGCTCACCATCGCCCTCGATACCGCTGGCAGTGTGGTGAACTTGATTTTGGTGCTGATTTTGACCTATTACCTTTTAGCCAATGGCGATCGCATTTGGCGGGGGGTCTTCCTCTGGTTTTCGCCACGGTTGGGTGGTCTGTTGCAATTGCGGCTGCGGCAAAACTTCCAAAACTACTATGTGGGGCAGGCTACGATCGCCACCCTAATCGGCGGCACCCTCACTTTTGTGTTTGTCCTGCTCAAGGTTCCCTTCGGGATCCTGTTTGGTCTGGGGATTGGCGTCATGAGTTTGATTCCCTTTGGCGGCAGCCTTTCAATTAGTGTCATTACCTTTTTGATTGCCCTAGACAATTTTTGGTTAGGGTTAAAGGTTCTAATCGCTTGGGCCATTATTGAACAGGTGATCTCCAATGTGCTAGCCCCCCGGATTTTGGGAGAGCTTACGGGACTAAACCCCGCCTGGATTTTGATTTCCTTGCTGGTTGGACTGAAGGTCGCCGGCCCCGTAGGCTTGGTGGTGGCGGTGCCCATCGCCGGATCCATCCGTAGTATTACCGACAGCCTGCGGGAAGATGACCTTGCGCCCCCTCCCGAATCCCTCAATGAGCCCCAGCCCCTTTCCGTAGGTTAGGAACGGGTGCTCCAGTCCTCAGCATTTGGGTGGAGTATGGCTATCAATCGACTTTGGCACCGTTGCGAGAATGAAACCTCATTCACGGGGGGCGATGAAACTGACCGTTCATGCTCCCCTAGGGTGCGCTCCGTTGTCCTCTTCAATGGCTAGGGAGAAGTTCTTGCTGTGGATGATGCCCAAACATCCAGGAGCGCATCCGTGAAATTCATGGCACGGTGAAGTGATGCCTAGGGTTACCCAAACATCCCGTATCTAGGGCGGTCAGAACAAGACCCAATGGCGATTTCATTTCTCCTTGTTTGCCGGGATGGAGCGGGGGAATCGAGCTCTTAGGATTCTATGCTTGCGAGCGGTCTAAAAAGATGATAAAGGTTGAATAGAATTCTCCCGCTTATTGATTTAGTGAACGGGGAGAACCCGCCAAATAGTTTCTGCCCTAAGGATATTGTCACCCATGAACATCGATCTCTCTGCGATTGACCTTTCAGCTTTGAAACTTCTCAAGCAGCGGCTACAGGAATTTCTGGACACCCACGAGGAGCGCGTTCAGCAGGCTCAAATCCAAATCCAGCATATCGATGCTCTCCTAAAGAGTTTTGATGTCCTGAAACCGGAGGAGGCTCCCAAACGGCGGGGACAGCAACAGAACGGTACAGAGCGTTCGGCATCGAAGGGGAAAAATTCGCCGATCGCCGAACGAACCAAGGGACGGCGCGGAGCCTTGGTCATGGTATCGGAATACCAGGGATGCACCCTGACGGAGGCGGTGGGTAAGGTCATGCGCGATCGCTATCCCGATTCAGTGAATGCTGATGATGTGATAGCAGCGCTCTATGGCTCCCTATCACCCAACCCCTACAAGCTGGCCAAGGATCGGGTAACCAAGAATCTATCCAAGGGCAAATTGGAAGGGATCTGGGCGCGGGTGCCTGACCAGACCGGGCAATACATTTTGGAAGATGCCCGTGCGGAGATCATTCGTCCTAAGCGGGGGCGGGCGCGGAGCCTACCGATAGAGCCATCCCGCGAGCTGAATGGCGCTCGGACGAGCCGAGGGCGCAGCGGAGGCTCCAGTTTAGACGGATTGCCCGTGCGATCGCCCTATCAAGACAAGTCCCTCAGTGAAGCGATTACTCTTTTTCTTAACGAACGGAAAGGAGAGTACATCAATGCCGACAGTGTGGTGAAGGCGCTGTTTGAAGATTTGACCCCGGATCAGTTTCGCTTGGCTAAGGATCGGGTGACCAAGACCCTATCCAAGGGCAAAATTGACGGCAAGTGGGAGCGGGTTCCCGAACAGATGGGCTACTACACCCTATCCCTAGCGGCGGTCAAGCCCTAGAATGCTGCTGACCAAGCGTGCAGCTCAACTTTTTTTGCAGCTCAATTTTTTTTGTAAAAAGCTAATTGTGCCATACATCAAGCCTATGGCGAACTTTCGTCAGGATTGAACATTGCCCCAAAAAATATGTTTGACATTCCGTAGGCCCTAGGGAAGAGGTTTCGCCACGGCTTTTAGCAATTCAACCAGCAGAATTAGTGAGCAGAACTAGCAAGCAGATCAAAAATGGGATGGCCCGTCACCGCACCTGCTAGCATGGCTCCGTGTCGATGCGCTCAAGGAAAAAATCTGGCACCCATGAATGTAAAAGTAGTCCCCAATTCAGTCCATCCCCATCGGAGTCTGGCCAAGTCCTTAAGGAGCACCCAGCGCTTCCATCAGCAATTAGATCGGCGATCGCAGTGGCAATCCAACCTCCGGTTATTCAGGCTTTTTTGTAGCCAGCTACCCCAAACAATGCCCAATCCCATATTTGTCAAGGTGGGGGCCAATGACGGGATCACGGGGGATCCCTGTTCTGATATCCTAATTGCCGACACGAGATGGCGTGGACTGCTGATCGAACCCGTGCCCTACTGCTTTGCCCGACTGAGGCAGAATTTCAGCGACTCCGCTAGATTTGCCCTAGAGCAAGTGGCCGTGGGCCCTAGGGCGGCACAATCAACGTTCTATTGGGTGGGAGAAGAGGCAAGGGAACTATGTGCCGATTTACCCAACTGGTTCGATCAACTCGGCTCTTTTGATCGGCAGCATATTCTTAAGCATCTCAACGGTATCCTAGAGCCATTCATTATAGAACTGCAAGTTGAAGTCCTGCCACTTTCTGAGATTCTACAGGGAAATCAGATTCAGGACTGCCATCTGCTGCATATCGACGCCGAAGGTCACGACTACCAGGTTCTAAGAACCCTCGATTTCTCCCTTACCCGTCCGGTTGCCATTTTCATTGAACACAAGCACCTCGGTGACTCGGAACGCAGCGAATTGCTGGGTTTGCTGTACGCCCATCGATACCTTGTCCGAGATTGTGGCGGCGATTACTTTGCCATTGACAAAAAAGCGAATAAGGCATTTTGCCATGGTGATCGCATCATCCGCGCCTATCGTAGGCGGTCGGCGACCACCCCGCAAACCTAGTTATTCCATCTCCCCCCTTTAGAACTCTCAAAAAGAAATCCGGGAAATTTTGGCCCCATGGGAATAGAAGACCGTCCGGAACCTAAATCCTAGACGGTGACGCTGGGGGCTCATCGGATTCGTCCCACGGCTCCGCTCCCTAGGCAGGACAGGCCCGCTCGTCTACTTTCCGAGAAAAGTAGAGGTTTTCCCGGTAATCAACAGGACAATCAATCACCACAGGCACGCTGGCAGTGAGAGCTTTTTGGAGGATCGGCATCAGATCTTGGGTGCGCTCAATGCGGTAGCCCTGAAGTCCCATGCTTTCCGCCAGTTTGACGAAATCAGGATTATTAAACTTGATGAAGTTGGATTCATGGTAGTGGAGTTCCTGTTTCCACTCAATTAGTCCATAGCCACCGTCGTTAAAAATAATCGTGACAAAGGGGGTGCCGAGGCGGCAGGCGGTTTCTAACTCTTGCATATTCATCATGAAGCCGCCATCACCCGTAACGGCTACAACATGGCGATCGGGGTGCACCAGTTTGGCAGCGATCGCCCCAGGAATGGCAATGCCCATGGCAGCAAATCCGTTGGAGATGATACAGGTATTGGGGCGATCGCAGTGGTATTGGCGGGCCATCCACATCTTGTGGGCTCCGACATCGGAAATCACAATATCGTCGGGCCCCATCACCTGGCGCAGGTCATAGATAATTTTTTGTGGTTTGACCGGGTATCCATCATCCTGGGCGTGGGTTTCGTAGTCGGCCCGAATTTGTTCGCGGAGGCGGTTAAGGTAGGGCGGGACTTGGGTGGGGCGATCGCAGCGATGGAGAATTTCATTCAGGGCATCGGAAATATCACCGACAATCTCCACAACGGGGTTATAGCTGCTGTCCACTTCTGCAGCAGTTTCGCCAATGTGGATGATGGGAATGAGTCCCTGGGGATTCCATTTTTTAGGGGAATACTCGATGAGGTCGTAGCCCACCGCAATCACCAGATCCGCCTCCTCAAAGGCACAGGTGATGAAATCCCGCTGCTGCAAGCCAATGGTCCAAAGGGCGAGGGGATGGGTGTAGGGAATCACACCCTTGCCCATGAAGGTATTGGCCACAGGGATGTGGAGTTTGGTGGCAAAGGTGGTCAGGGCATCGCTGGCATCGGAGCGGATGGCCCCGTTACCGACCAAGATCAGGGGCTGACGGGAGCGGGCGATCAGCAGGGCGGCATCGCCGAGGCTGCGGTAGGAGGCGTAGCGACGCTGCTCATGGGTCGTAATGGGGATGGGGGAGACCTCCACATCCATAGCAGCGATGTTTTCCGGTAGGTCGATGTGCACCGCGCCCCGCTTTTCCCGCTGGGCTAGCTTAAAGGCCTTGCGCACAATTTCGGGGGTAATGCTGGGGCGGACGATCTGGGCATTCCACTTGGTGACCGGCGCAAACATGGCCACAAGATCGAGGTACTGGTGGGATTCGATGTGCATCCGGTCGGTGCCCACCTGTCCGGTGATGGCCACAAGGGGGGCGCAATCTAGGTTGGCATCGGCCACACCGGTCATTAGGTTGGTGGCTCCAGGACCGAGGGTGGATAGGCACACCCCCGCCTTGCCGGTCAGGCGACCGTAGACATCGGCCATAAAGGCCGCGCCCTGCTCATGGCGGGTGGTGACAAACTGAATCGGCGAATGGCGCAGGGCATAGAGCACCGCCATATTTTCTTCGCCGGGCAGCCCAAAGATGTAACGGACTCCCTCGCTTTCTAAGCATTTGACCAGTAGTTCGGCGGTATTCATGGCTACTCCCAAGTACAGACGGTTTTGATGTTGGTAAATTCGTGGATGCCCTGACGGCCAAGTTCACGGCCATATCCCGATCGCTTGATACCACCAAAGGGAACAGCGGGGTGGGACTTGACCATGCCGTTGACAAAAACAGCTCCGGCCTCAAGTTCGGTGATGCCCTGCTGTTGCTCCCAGGCTTGGCTGCTCCAAATACTAGCTCCCAGCCCGTAATCAGATTGGTTCGCTAGGGCGATCGCTTCCTCTAGGCTGTCTACGGTAAACAGGGCCGCCACCGGGCCAAACAGTTCCTCCTGAGCGGCGGGGCTGTGGTGGGGAATATCGGTCAGGATTGTGGGGGGATAGAAGCACCCGTAGGGAAAGCTGGCGTCGTAGGGGGCGGGGTCACCGCCGAGGAGCAGGGTGCCACCCAAGGCGATCGTGCGCTGCACTTGGGCGTGCAGTTCTTGGCGCAGTTTGGGGGTTGCCAAGGGGCCCACCTGGGTTTCCGGCAACAGCGGGTTGCCCACCCTGAGGGCAAAGAGCTGAGCTTGGAGCAGCTCGGTAAACTGGGAGGCGATCGCTCGGTGGAGGATAAACCGCTTAGCGGCGATGCAGGACTGCCCATTGTTTTGCATTCGCGCCATCACAGCCGCCTGCACTGCCCGCTCCACATCGGCGGAGGGCATGACAATAAACGGATCACTGCCGCCCAGCTCGAGGACGACTTTTTTGAGGTGTTTACCAGCGGCGATCGCCAGGCTTTGCCCCGCCGCTTCGCTGCCCGTGAGGGTAGCCCCCTGCACCCGGGGATCGGCCAGGATCGGTTCGATCTGGTCGGTGGTGATCAGCAGGGTTTGGAATACCCCCGGCGGCATGCCCCCATCCCGGAGCAGTGCTTCGATGGCGATCGCACACTGGGGCACATTGGAGGCGTGCTTGAGCACCATCACGTTGCCGGCCATAAGAATGGGGGCAGCACAACGCAACACCTGCCAGAAGGGAAAGTTCCAGGGCATGACCGCCAAAATAATCCCCAGGGGGTCGTAGCGTACATGGGTTTCGGTCGCCTGGGTCACCGCTGGCCGGGGGGCCAACAGTTCGGCACCGTGCTCGGCATAGTAACGGCAGACCGTGGCACACTTGCTCACCTCGGCCATGGCGGCGGCAATGGGTTTCCCCATCTCCCAGGTGGCAATGGCCCCCAACTCAGGCGATCGCTGCTCTAGGAGTTCGGCTACCCGCCACCAGATTGCGGCGCGTTGGGCGATGGGAACCTGCCGCCAGAGGGCATAGGCCGCCGCTGCACCATCCAGCTTGGTAGACCGCTCCCCATCCGTCAGCGCCGCATAGCTTTTGAGCACTTCTCCGGTTGTGGGGTTAATCGAGGCAATAGGCATAGGGTTTGCGCAATAGCTAGGGCAATCTTAGGCCGTCTCCTTGGGGAGAAACCTAAAGAAATGTCGCAGAACAGGATGCCTTTAGCCAATTCATGGAGCCAGCCGCGGGCGGGAACCAGACAACATCCCCAGCGATCGGGAAACTGCTGCCTGGAATCCCAGAACCGCTATCTGGAACCGCAACCCAAGGATCGGAAATGGGAAGTTGCCCTAATTTTATAAGTCAACTGCTGACTGGAACCATAAAACCATACTCTGGAATTATTGAGCCACAGTCAGGAACCGCCAAACAGTCCGTTGGAACCATTGCCCTTCCGTCCTCGGGAGGCGGCTGCCAGCATCGACCTAACCTAGGCGCGTCATCAATTCGAGCTAGAAGCCTTGCGGCATGGGCAGTACCGCGATCACCAAATTTTACTGGCTAGGGGCTGCACCTCTCGCCCTAAAAGCATTTGACCGCTCAATGACGACAGCCCCTAGTAGGATGGAACCGAGCGATACTAATACCTGCCCCCATTCCTGCTATCTGCTAATGACCCAGCCCATGCCCGAAGAATTGCCCCCAACCCCCGCTGCACCAGAAGAGATCGAAGAAATTACCATTGATGCCGCCGCCCTCAAACAGGTGCAGCAGCGGATCCTGAGTGCTCTTCGGGAAGGGGTGCCCCGGGGCATGTTCCATCTGCCCCAGCGCGATCGCCACCTACTGATGATCGCCACCGACCTGATCCAAAAATCGGGACAGTTTCCCCACTATCGCTTTACCTTCTATCACCAAGGCAAGGGCGAAGGTACCGACACCTGCGCCATTACATTTATCCGCGATGGATCCCCATCCCCGTAGTGCGGTACTGGGGGGCACGACCCAAGCTGCACCAGCAGCAGCGGTGTGGGGCGGACTGACGGCAGTGCGTCACCGGCTAGCCGCCAACCATTCTCGCCAAAAAGCTAGCGGC
>JAAUUH010000169.1 GCA_012031145.1 Oscillatoriales cyanobacterium SM2_2_1
GCAACGCCTTAAGGGTGCGACACAGGGTAGCCCAAGACCACTGCTGCTGCGGCTGCTCATAGGTCGCGATCGCCAGGGAAGCCACCACCTCACCCCCATCGCCTTCGCCAACCTCCGGCCAACGGCACAGCAGCAGGTGCACTGCCTCTTCCACTAGCCATGTTCCCCCGACTCGATGCTGTTCAAGTCCGACACAAGCGTGGGCCAACAGGAGGGGACGGGAGCATAATTCTTGCCAGTGGCGATCGCCTCCATAACTTCGCTGCCACTGCTCCCATAGTTCCATCTGCCCGCGATAGCGAAACCACCGCTCGGCATAGGACAAAATCTGCGGCGCAGACCAGTCGGGTAAAATCAGCTCCCCCATCTGCTCAAAATAGACTCCATGATCGGGGTTACCACTGGCCACAACCAAATGATTTTTAGGATATTGCACCGCCAGCATCCGAATCATGCGAATCACATGGGGCTGTTGACCTAGGGGAACGCAGTCTAGCCCATCAAACAGGAGCAATAGGCGTCCTTGGTGCAGTAAGCTTTCGAACACTCGGTGATCGGGAACATCCCATTGGGCAAACAGTTCAGCCCCGTATTCTTTAACCGAACTACCAGCGGCGGCCAAGTCCGGAAGTGAGATCAGCATTGGCACCATGTGGGGCAGCAGCATCCCCGCACTGCACGCTAAGGTGAGGGATTTGAGCAGGGTTGTTTTGCCCATTCCTACTCCGCCGGTCAAAAACCAGTGGGGAACCTCACGGAGCAGCCCAGGCAAAGACAAATTGGTCTCGGGGCGCAGCGGATGGGCCACAGGGGGGGAGACAAAAAGGGACTCTAGGGGCACTGGATCGGGATGACCGATCACCTTCAGCCAGCCGCATTGGGCTTGAATGCGGGATTCCCAATGATGACGAATTTGCTGCACAACGGAAACCCTTTTAGGAGGAGAAGGCAGATTCAAAACCTCACAGAGTCGCGCCACTTGGTGCTCTTCGAGGGCCAGTCCATCAAAAAAACGCATCAGATCGTCAGAGGGGAGCCCAGACGCTCGGGCCAACGCATCGAGTGAAAAACCTCGGTCGGCGCAGGCGCGTTTAACCTGCATTAAAAAATTAACAGACTCCTGCTGCAGATCTATAGCAACCATGGCTCGGAAGGGGGGGCATCTCTAATACCAGAATACACGGGCCAACGGTGATTCGCAGTGGTTCCTACTAAACGCTCTGGCTAGTCAATCTTCGTAGTAAGATGCCTTAAGATGATTAACTGAGAGGAGTAACAAAATACCGGCATAGAGGTCAGAAATCGGGGCAAAAAAAGTTAAATTTGACAGAGTCGAACTTTTGTCAAAGCCAATCTCTCAACGTCAACCCAGAAATTCCCAGGATCATTTCTCAGGATAATTTTTAGGGAGCATTTGCTACTCAAGCCTAGTTCAAGTGCGCCTGACCCAAGTTCTGATCGACCCGCCTGTTTTTAAGTCCATTAATAACCGTCCAAGTAATATTCTATCCATCCAGGTATTATTCTAAGCATTAGTCTAGCAAATATAGTATTAATTCATTTAACGAGGAACACCCCATGACTGAAGACTCCCAAAACCTCCAAGATACCGCGGCGATCGCCGTTCATGAACCCGGCCAACCTTCCACCCTAATCGTCAAGCAATCCCTGCATCACTATGGCGAGCGACCGATTATGGATGGGGGATTCCGAGCCGCCGATTATTTTCAAGTCGCTGGCACGCGCCCGATCGGTGTGAGCACCCTGCAAATTACCCGCGAATATAGCAGTGGCGGATTTGCCCGCCCAGTTGTTTCTACGGGCATGGAAGTGGTGAGTACGTTCAAATCTTCGGGAGATCGCCCAGTGATGGCTGATGCGATGCCAATTGTCGGGAAATTTTACTCTTCGGGAGAGCGTCCGGTGTCGGCGACGGGTTTGGTGATCCAAGATACCTACACCCGCATGGGGGGGGTGCGCCCCATTGCCTCCAACGTGATCGATAATGCTCCGGTGTTGATGGGGTATATCGACTAATTGCTGGCGGGAGAGAAGAACCTTTGACTTTGCGATCGCCCGAAGAGTGGGCTGAGCTGTTGTGCTCCAATAAAGAAAGTACCCAGATGGCTGCTATGCGGGAGTTGCGTCAAGCATCCCCCGATCAAGCAAATCCAGTGGTTATCCTTAAGCCCTTTCTCCAGGGGCGATCAGCAGTTGCTGGTTTGGCCAGTCTCCTAGATGGCATGGCGATCCAGATGCTCACCGCTGCCCAAACTAGAGATGAAGCATCAGGCGCCGCGGAACTTCTGAGGCAGTTTTACCCCGAGGGCATTTTGCAGGGACATCCTGATCGGGGCATTCTCTTGCCCCTTCAGGAGTTGTTGGCGCAACAGTCCTATCAGCATGCTGATGCCCTGACGACCCAGATCCTCTGTCGGGTTGCTGGTGAAGGAGCAGTGGATCGGGCCTGGCTTTACTTCACGGAGGTGCGGACGATTCCCAAGACGGTCTTGGCCGGAATTGACCAGTTGTGGTGGCTGTTTTCCGAAGGGAAGTTTAGCTACCGCGTGCAAAGACAGATTTGGCTTAGCGGCGGTAAAAGCTGGGAGCGGCTTTGGGCCCAAATTGGCTGGAAAAAGAGCGGCAGTTTTACCCGCTATCCGGGTGGGTTCACTTGGGATCTCACGGCTCCTAGGGGACACCTCCCCCTCACCAACCAGTTGCGAGGCAACAAGGTGCTGCTGGAGTTGTTTTCCCACCCGCTGTGGCAAGATTAGGGCGCGCCATCAATTTAAGCTACAGCTGTAAACAACTTGGTTAGGACGGGGTGCAGGGGTGAAACCCCTGGCTAGGGGCAGCCCCCAAACCCCCCTTTCCTTTGATGTCCGAACCCACCCGAATATAGCTATAAAATCCTTTCAAGCTATATGCCCTGCGAGACGGGCGTTGCTGTAACCATCAAATTTTACGGTTAGGGGCTGAAACCCTGACCGCCAAGCATTTGACAGCTACAATGGTTGCCCTTAACTCTGATCCTGGGACAAGAAGGGGCGATCGCTGGGGAGTGGGGCCACAGGTTCAGTCAGGAAAAACGTGCCCGTAGCGATCCATTCCTTGAGGGTCAGTGCCACCTGATCCGAAAGGGAGATACTGGCAAGGGGGGCGGTGCGGACGGTTTGTCCCTGGATGGTGATGCTGCCAGACTTCAGTTGGGCGTAGGTGACCAGCCCAAAGGTAGGACGCACCCGCCGGGGGATGGAAAAATCAATCACGGGGGCCACAATGTCGGCATCCTGAACCGCCGCCCGCTCCAAAACCTGGGGGGTCAGAACCGGAATGGGAATGCCCACACCCAACATGAGCGAAGCACCATAGTTGCGAAAATAGCAGCCTCGCACCCATTGGGCATCCATGGTTTTGGCATCCCCAATTAGGGCTAGGGTAGCGGCGGGGCCGATGGGGGTGCGATTATCCAGCCGTTTTTGCAAAGGGAAGTGCTGGGTGCCCTCCCAGGCAATGTAGCCGATCCCGCCGCCAAGAAAAATTCTGGTGCCGATACCGATGCTCAATAGATCGGGGTCATTCCACAGGGGGGAAATGGCTCCGGGGTTCGCATAAACCGCATTGCCAAGACGGGGTTGTAGGGGACCAAGGTAAGTGTAAAGGGTGCGATCGCCCCGTTCGACGCCAACAATAAAGTTTTGGTACAGGTTACGGGGATTAAACAAATAAAACTGATTGATGCTGTCTTTGGTGATGGTGGATATCAAGCCTGCTCGGGGTAGCAGTCGTTGGGGGC
>JAAUUH010000005.1 GCA_012031145.1 Oscillatoriales cyanobacterium SM2_2_1
TAGGCAGGGTTATTGGTGCTGGGGTTAGCCTATCGCGACTACAGGAAATTTTGGAACAGCAGGTCAATCGTTCCATAGGATATGTCGCGGTGATTGATCGGGATGGCAAATTATCGCCGCCGCCAATCGGTTGCCATTGTCACTAAAGGCGGCGGACACTCCCCAGAAATTGAATAGTTCCAACAGCACGGATGGGATAGCTGGCGTCATTTCCCGATTGACTCCATCCCAAGCCCAGGAAATCACCATCAATGGCCAGCCCAATTTTGTCTACCAAGCTCCCCTATCCATTGCCGATGTGTCGTGGCGAGTGGTGATGGTGGTGCCCGTAGCAAAATTTGCTGAGGGCGTTGATTTCGCACCTGACCGCTGGTTACCGTTGGCGGCTGGGATCCTGACGGTGGGGCTGGTTGTCAGTGTGGGGAGCGGGCGCTTGATCATCCGCAGCATTCAGCAGTTGCAGGAACTGGCTCAAAGACTCCGGAAAGGCGAACTCCATCAACCCGTCACGCTGCCCGTCAAGGAGTTCCAATCCCTCGCTGAAGACTGGCAAATGTTCTCTTTCCCAGCCCAAGCCAGCATGGCAGTGTTGCCAGCGGAGCCCATTGTATTTTTTCAGCAAGAAGCGGTTTTGAACGGCATTTTTGGGGATGATGGCACCATCCTTAAGGTCAATGGCGCTTGGAAGAGGCTTTTAGGTTACTCCGAGGAGTCCCTGATTGGTCGGAATCTGGAGGAGCTATGCCATCCTGAGGATCGGGAGCGCATCTTGGGGGCCCATGGCCAACTCCAAAGCCCGCCCCATTGCCCAGAAAAATTGGGCCTAGAAAAATTGATGACTCGTTGCCTTGATATTCAGGGGAGCTATCACTATTTGGAGTGGTGGGCGACTAGGATTGATGCCAAAATTTATGCTTCCCTTCGTGATGTGACCCCTCAGATCTTGGCGGAACAGAATTTGCGGCAGCGGGAGGAGCGCTTAAGGATGTTCTCGGCCCTGTCACCGGCCCAGATTTACATTTTAGTGGTGCATCCCGATGGCTCCCTATCCTCTGAATTCATCAGCGATGCCGTGGAGTCCATCTACGAATATCCGGTGGCGGAAATGTTGGGCAATGCCAATTTAATGGGGGACTGTATCCATCCAGAGGATCGTCAGGATTACGAAAGCTACTTTAAGGCTTGCCAGCGGACCCAATCTCGGTGCGATCATGAGTGGCGCATTGTGACTGCCTCGGGACAAATTAAATGGATTAGGGGGCGATCGCACCCGGTGCTGCGAGAGAATGGCGATGTGGCTTGGTATGGTGTGATAGAGGATATTACGCATCAAAAACAACGGACTGCTGCGCTTAAGGAGCGTGAACAGCGACTTCAAACCACCCTCGATCTGAATTTCTTAGGAAGCTGGGACTGGCATCCTGTCACCAATGAAATTCATTGGAGTAGCCATAAGTATCTGCTGCTGGGGATTTCACCGACGGAGTTGGCCAGTTATGAGTCCTTTATGGCGGCGGTGCATCCAGATGATCGCGATCGCGTCCAGGGGGCCATCACCCATGCCGTGGCTACCGGACTAACCTATGACTGCGAGTTTCGCGTGGTTCATCCCGACGGACAAATACACTGGCTCCGGGAACGGGGAGAGTGCTGCTATGAAGATGGCCGGGTAATACGCATGGTGGGCGTTGTCTATGGGATCGACAATAATAAAGTAGCAGAGCTGGAACTGGCGCGACAGTCTGAACTGTTGGGCAGTATTTTTGATACTAGCGATGACCTGCTGTGCTTTTGTGATTCCCAGGGCATCTTGCTGCGGCTTAACGCTGCTTGGGAGAAAATCCTTGGCTATGCCTCCGATTCCCTGCTGGGGCGAAGTTTTATGGGACTGGTGCACCCCGATGACCATGACGCGACTCTGGCAGCCCTAGAACATCTCAGCCAAGGGCACCCCCTCCCCCTATTCACCAATCGCTATGTGGCCTCAGATGGCTCCCTGCGCTGGATTGAGTGGCGAGCGGCGCAGCTTAGGGATGGCTCAGTTTATGAGGCAGGGCGGGATATTACGGAGCGGAAGCAACTGGAACTAGCCCTATCGGATGCGGAAGCGCGGTTGCGATTCTTTCTGAACCATTCCTCCGCAGTGATTTTCATCAAGGATTTGGCGGGGCGCTACCAATGGGTCAATCTGGAACTGCTGCGAGTGCTGGGCGTCAACCCTGAAGACATTCTCGGTCGAACCGATGAGGACTTCTTCCCGCCAGAAAATGCCCAGGAGATTCGCAGCCTAGATGTTGCAGTCTGCACAGAGCAGATCACCGTCCGAGCCGAGGAGGTGGTTCCCCTAGCGGATGGCGACCACACCTTTTTTGTGACTAAGTTTCCCCTACTGCGCGGCGGTGAACCCTACGCCATTGGCGGCATCTGTGTGGACATCAGCGATCGCGTTCGCGCCGAAGCGACCCTGAGGGAGCGGGAAGAGCAACTGGAGAGTTTCTTTTCCCTATCAACCGATGGCTTCTTCTTTATGATGTTGGATCGGCCCATAGCATGGAATGAAGCCACGGACAAAGACCAAGCCCTAGATTACGCCATGGAACATTTGCGGATCACTAAGGCCAATCAATCCTTTGCGGCTCAATATGGCTGCTCAGTGGCGCAAGTCCTGGGCAGGGCATACTGTGAGTTTTTTGCCGGCAATCTGGCGGGCGGGCGGGCAGCGTTGCGGGAACTGTTTGATGATGGACTCCTGAGGTGTGAGACCCAGGAGCGAACCTTCGATGGGCGCGATGTCTGGATCGAAGGGGATTACATTTGTTTATATGACTCCCTAGGCTGGATTCGTGGGCATTTTGGGATCCAGCGGGACATCACCCAGCGCCAGGAGGCCCAAAGGGAATTGCTGCGGGCTAAGGAATTAGCCGAGCAGGTGCCCGGGCTAAGAGTGAGTTTTTATCCAACATGAGCCATGAGATCCGTACGCCCCTCAATGGCGTGATCGGTATGACCCAAATTCTCTCGGGTTCTCCGCTTTCCCCGGAGCAGCGGGACTGGGTAGAAATCATTGCAGAAAGTGGCGAAGCCCTCATGGCGGTGGTCAATGACATCCTCGATTTTTCTAAGGTCGAGTCCGGGAAGATGATCCTGGAATGTCAGCCCTTTTCCCCCGCCGAAGCCCTAAATTCAGTGGTGCGAATTCTGCAACAGCCAGCGCAGCAGAGGGGCAATTTGGTGCAGATCCGGGTCGGGGAACAGGTGCCCCCAGAGGTTTTGGGCGATCGCAACCGATTGCGGCAGATTTTGCTGAATCTTGTGGGAAACGCGATTAAGTTTACCGAAAATGGCACGGTGGTGGTGAGTGTGACCCTAGAACGGGAGGATGACAATGGCTGCACCCTGCTGTGGATGGTTCAGGACTCTGGGATCGGCATTCCGGCGCAGTATCTGCCAAAGCTCTTTCAACCCTTCACCCAAGCCAATGCATCCACAAGTCGTCAGTTTGGTGGTACGGGTTTAGGACTGTCCATCTGCTATCGCCTGACGGCCCTGATGGGGGGCACCATTTGGGTTGAATCCGGTGGCAACATCGGTGGCATGCCCCCTTCCCCATGGCAACCCCGGACTGCTCTAGGGGCAGGAACAACGTTTTATTTCACCACTTCCCTGCCGAGGGTAATCTCCAGCGCCCAGGAGTGTGCCGATTCGATGGCTGATGTCATTCACGCTTGCCACACCCCAATTCGGATGCTGCTGGTGGAGGATGGGGAAATTAACCAAAAAATTATGCAGGCCTATTTGCGGTTCTATGGCTATGAGGTGGCGATCGTCTCCAATGGCCAGCAAGCTTTGGATGCTTTAGCCCAGTCATTCTTTGACCTCATTTTCATGGACATGCAAATGCCCGAACTTGATGGCATAGCCACCACCCGTTTGATCCGTCAGAACCCCGCCTTCGCCCCCCAGCCCTACATCGTGGCGCTGACGGCCAACTCCGGCGGGCACAATCGTCAAAGTTGCTTTGCTGCGGGGATGGATGACTTCATCACCAAACCCATCAAAAAAGAGCATTTGCAGCAGGTACTGAGAGCCTATGCAGCAAATCGTCTTGGGTAGGCTGAGGTTGCCCCGCGATACGTTACGATATGGAGAAATTTTGGAGGAAAGCTTTTGGCTGGTCGTTTCCTATTCACCTCGGAGTCTGTCACCGAGGGGCACCCCGATAAAATCTGTGACCAAATTTCCGACACTATTGTTGATGCACTTCTGACCCAAGACCCCAAATCGCGGGTGGCGGCAGAGGTGGTGGTCAACACCGGACTGGTATTAATTACGGGTGAAATCACCACCCAAGCCCAGGTAAATTACTCCGATCTCGCCCGCCAAAAAATTGCAGAAATCGGCTACACGGATAGTGATAATGGCTTTGCCGCCAACAGTTGCGCCGTCCTCGTAGCCCTTGATGCCCAGTCCCCCGACATTGCCAAGGGAGTGAATGAAGCCTGGGAAAAACGCAAGGGAATGGATGAAGATGCCGTTCTGGAATCCGTCGGCGCAGGTGATCAAGGGTTGATGTTCGGCTTTGCCTGTGATGAAACCCCGGAACTGATGCCCCTGCCGATCGCCCTGGCCCACCGCATCGCCCGCCAATTGGCCCGCGTTCGCCACGACCAAAAACTAACCTACCTCCGCCCCGATGGCAAAACCCAGGTGACGGTGATCTACGACCAAGGCCAGCCCATCGCCATTGACACGATTTTGGTATCCACCCAGCACGCGCCCGAAGTCCACGGCACCACGGATGAGCAAAAGGTGCAGCAATTGATCAAAAGTGACCTCTGGGAAACGGTAATTTTGCCCAGCTTCCAAGATCATCAACTCCAACCTACCAACGCCACTCGCTATTTGGTTAACCCCACTGGGACATTCATCGTCGGCGGCCCCCAGGGAGACTCGGGTTTAACAGGGCGTAAAATCATTGTCGATACCTATGGAGGCTACTCCCGCCATGGGGGCGGAGCCTTTTCAGGCAAGGATCCTACCAAGGTGGATCGCTCCGCTGCCTATGCCTGCCGCTATGTGGCCAAAAATATCGTAGCCGCCGGGTTGGCCCGCAAGTGTGAACTCCAAGTTAGCTATGCGATCGGCGTCGCTCGCCCTACCAGTTTGCATGTGGAAACCTTTGGCACTGGCACTGTCACCGATGAGGTGCTGCTAGATCTGATTAGCAAGCATTTTGACCTCCGACCGGCCGCAATCATCAAAAATTTCCAGTTGCAGGATCTCCCGGGCGATCGCGATGGGCGTTTTTACCAAAATGTCGCTGCCTATGGCCATATGGGTCGGACGGACTTTGATGTTCCCTGGGAGCGCATCGATAAAGCCGAACTGCTGCGGCATGCCCTCTGATTGCAAACTGCTAGCCCCCACCACCTTGGGTAGGGGCTTTTGGGGGTGCTGCTCCTCTGAATGTTGGTTCTGGCACCTGCGACCCGGTGGATCTCACGTTAGGATGAAGGCGGCGTTACCAAAGTGGGGCATATGGAGCGAGTAAGACTGGGCAAAACCGACATCGAAACCGTTCCCCTTGGTGTGGGAACCTGGGCCTGGGGTGACAGCCTTTACTGGACCTACGGCAAAGACTATGACAGCAGCCAAATTAAGTCCGCCTACGATGCGGCGATCGCCGCTGGCATCACCCTCTTTGACACCGCAGAAGTCTACGGCTGGGGAGAATCGGAGCGTCTCATCGGACAGTTCATTAAACCGGGCGATCGCCCCAACCTTCACCTTGCCACCAAGTACATGCCCCTACCTTGGCGCATCCAACCCCAGGTCGTCCATGATGCCATCACCCACAGCCTAGAGCGGCTGCGCCTCAAAACCATCGATCTCTATCAAGTGCACCAACCCTGCGCCTTTCTGATGAGTCAAAAAACACTCCTCACTGCCCTTGCCGAAGAAGTAAAGCAAGGCCGTATCCGGGCGATCGGGGTCAGTAACTATTCCGCCAAACAAATGCGGGAAGCCCACGACATTTTGGCAGCCCATAGGGTCCCCCTTGCCGCCAATCAAGTTCTCTACTCCATTCTTGATCGCCAGATCGAAACCAACGGCATCCGCGACACTGCCCGCGAACTGGGAATTACAATCCTGGCCTATAGTCCCCTGGCCCAGGGCTTACTCACGGGCAAATTCTCCCTTACCCGCACCCCCAAAGGCGCACGGCAATGGATTCCCCGCTATGGGGCCGATGGCATCGCCCAGATTCAGCCGCTCCTGCGCGTCATGCGCCAAGTCGCCGACCAGTATCAGCGCACCCTCAGTCAAATTGCCCTAAACTGGCTGATCTGCCAAGGACAAGGCGCTGTTATCCCCATCCCCGGAGCCAAAAATGCTGCCCAAGCTGAAGACAATGCCGGTGCCCTAGGCTGGACTCTTGATCGGGTTGATGTAGCGGCGATCGCCCGGGAAGCCAGAGCCTGCCAACCCAAATCCTAGCTCACCTTGTCGGCAATGGGCTGATTTGGTATATTGATGCACTAGTCGTAAAATCTACATTCACGCATGTCCCAAATTATTGTTGGTGAAAACGAAGGTATTGAGTCCGCTCTCCGCCGATTTAAGAAAAAAATCCAAAAAGCTGGTCTACTTGCCGATATTCGCCGTTGTCAGTTCCACGAAACCGCAGGCGAAAAACGTAAGCGCAAAGCCGAAAATGCCAAACGTCGCGGTCGGTTCCGCCGCCGGGAAATGTAACATCTCCCGATCTGGGCTTCCAAGTTTTTCATAGGCTAGGGGTAACCGTGCTAGCAGTGAATACCTTGTCACTGCTTTTTCTATGAATTTTTTCTATCTCCCGGAGCTTATGCAAAATCAGCAGTCCACACTCATAGCGGTGGCATTGATTGCATCGTTTTTGGCATGGCAGGTGCGGGGTTTGTACGATGGTCTGGGCGTGGGACACAATCTGTTTCACGTCGTCAACACCACCAAAGTCAATCAAGCTGTTGTGGTTTCATTTCCCAGCGGCACAAGTTATCAGTTATCCATACCAGCAGAGAGCGCCACAGAATTTATGGAGTCAAAAACCGGGGAGGGCGGTATTCGCCTGACCAGCGGCGCAAAAACCTATCAACTAGGCTATGTCACTTCCATTAATCCCATGATTGTGATTGCAATCAGCGACACCAATGCCACGGTTACCCAAGTGCTTCCCGTAAAGAAAACAACTCCATAATCACAGAGCAGGTTGGGTCAAGTATTCTAGGAGCAAGCCGATGGCGCACTAAGGCGATCTCAGTGCCATTCACCAATCAGCAGAGCCAACAGTTTGTAAGAGGCAGAGCCAATTATGTTTTGGGCCGACAAAATCGCCAGTGAGCAACCCGAACCCGTTGTCGTTAACGACTCCAAAACCCCGTCAGGACGGGTGCATGTCGGCTCTCTCCGCGGCGTCGTCATCCATGATGTGATCCATCGCGCCCTCCAAGTCGCTGGCAAATCCGCTGTCTTCCGCTATGGCGTTGATGACTTTGATGCCCTTGATACGGTGCCACACTACCTCAGTGGCGATCGCTTCTCCCCCTACCTCGGTGCGCCCCTTTGCAACGTTCCCTCCCCTGCCGATAGCGCCAGTGATTACGCCAAATACTTCATGGAAGAATTTCTCGAAGTTTTCACCTATCTGGGCATTATCCCGGAGGTCTACTACCTGCGGGACTTTTATCGTCAGGGCAAATTTAATCCCTACATTGACCTGTTCCTTCGCCATGCTGCCGATGTGCGTGCAGCCTACTGGACAGTGAGCAAAGCGAAGCGCCCCGAGAATTGGTTTCCCTTTCAGCCCATTTGTGAAAACTGCGGCAAAATCGCCACCACTGTCGTTACCGACTATCGCGACGGTCAGGTGTTTTACACCTGCGTACCCAATGGAGCCAACTATGTTGCCGGCTGCGGGCATCAGGGATGGATATCTCCCTTCGATGGCAATGGCAAACTACCGTGGAAAGTGGAATGGGTCGCCAAATGGGATCTGGTTGGTGTCACTATTGAACTTGCTGGCAAAGATCACTCCCAAAAAGGTGGCTCCCGTGACGTTGCCAATGATATCTGCCGCCGAGTCCTCAAGAAAGAGCCCCCCTTCCATGCTCCCTATGAGTTCATCTTGGTCAATGGCACCAAAATGAGTTCCTCTAAGGGTGTTGGCTCCAGTGCCAAGGAGATTGCGGCCCTGCTGCCCCCGGAACTGCTACGGTTTCTCATGCTGCGTACCCCTCCCCGCACCGTGATCAACTTTAGTCCCAATTACGAAACCCTGACCCGTCTCTGCCGTGATTACGACACTTTGATCGACAAGGTTCCCAGCGGTAGCGACGACCCCGACGAGTTAGCCCCCCTAACCTATGCCCAGCTCAGCTTGGGTCAGGCGATCGCGCCCTATCGCACCCAGGAACTGGGAACGCTGATCTCCTTGCTCCAGATCCCGCACCTCGATTTAGACACCGAACTGCGCCGACGGCTACCCCAAGACCTCACCGATGGGGAGTGGCAGGTGCTGCAACGCCGCGTGCAGATGGCTCGCGCTTGGCTGAATGACTATGCCGATGAGTCGGAGAAATTGGTGATCCATTGGGAGTCCTTGCCCGAAAAAGCAGCGCAGCTTACAGATGCCCAAATTGCATACCTATCTAACTTGGTGGATGTTCTTGGGGCGATCACCCCTTGGGAAGCCGAAGTTCTGCAAAACGAAATCTTTGCCACCAGCAAAACATCGGGACTATCCCCCAAAGAGGCCTTCGCCGCCCTCTACCTCGTGTTTCTGAACCAAGAGCGAGGGCCAAAAGCCGGTGGATTACTGTCCTACCTAGATCGCACGTTTGTACTCCATCGCCTCAAGGAGTCCGTCAATCATCGTTTGAGTCTAGGGGTAAGCGAATAGTAAACTCCGTCCCTAGGGAGGATGAGCTACAGGTGAGCGCACCGCCATGACGTTCTTCAATGATTTGTTTGCAAATGGCTAATCCCAAGCCCGTTCCCTTGCCGACGGATTTGGTGGTAAACAAAGGTTCAAAAATTCGCGCTAACACTTCTGGAGAAATGCCCCTAGCATTGTCCCGGATGCAAATCACCACGTCCTCGGCATTAACCCTAGTGCTAATCCAGATACAGGGGTCAGGAATGCCATTCTCTTCAAGGGCATCAATGGCGTTGGCCAAGAGATTCATAAAGACTTGGTTGAGTTGCCCGGCATAGCAGTGGTAGCTGGGAATATCACTATAGTCGCGGATAACGTCAATCCTAGGTTTGCTGCCCACGGATTTGAGGCGGTGGCGCAAAAGCATCAGGGTGCTGTCAATGCCCTCATGAACTTGAAAGGGAACGCGGCGATCGGCATCTGCCCGGGAAAAAGTGCGGAGGGAACTGGTCATCTGCCGGAGGCGCTCGCTAGCGGTTTGCAGGGATTGCAACAGGGGCGGTATGTCTTCAATCAGGTAATCTAGGTCAGACACCTCAGCATGGAGAGCGATCGCCTCTACGGGGTCAGGATAGAATTGCCGGTAGAGAGACAAATGCTCTAGGACGGCATCTGAACTCTCCCGCAGGAGATCAGCGCCATTGAGAATCGCCGAGAGGGGATTGTTCATCTCGTGGGCAATGCCAGCGAGTAATTGCCCCATACTAGAAAGCTTTTCATTTTGCACCACCTGTAATTGGGTTCGCTGCAGGTTCTCTAGGGCCAGGGTAAGGGCGTTCGTCCGCTCTTGGATACTGTGTTCGAGGTTTTGGTTTTGAGCTTGTAGGGTCTGGCAGTGGTAACGAGACTGGAGAAGCCGCTGGGCGCGCATCAACAGCTCACGGGAATCAATGGGTTTATGGATAAAGTCAACTTGGCGAGATGGGCTGGGGGTTTGATGCCAACAGTGCACATCCCAGTGATCGGCGGTGAGAAGCCAAAGTATGGCGAAATCATCATCGGGTAGGGGGCATCCCCAAAACTCTTGATCGATAATTACTAGATCGGGAATATAACTGACCTCTGGGGGGAGTTGGGCCCAGACTTCTATCTCACTATTAGAAAAGTGCCGCCCCAAGAGCTGAACCATGGACTGGTGGTGGTAGGTGCTGCCCCCAATGACCCATATCAGCAGCGCCCCTTCAGGAAGATGGTGAATAGGCGATACACTTTGAGTCTCTGCCGTCATTGTCAATCCCATCATGTCCTTGACCAGTAGCTCCGCGTGCTGACTAATTTATTTTAGTCTGAAAGCTTTACATTTGTTAACAATTCGCCTTCACCGAGCCATCAATTGCCGTCAAATGATTGTCTGGAGATCCGTTGAAATATTCTATATGACTCGGATCCCATGTTGACTTGGTTCCTATTGACGCAGATCGCGTAAACCATTTTGGACAGTTTTTAGTGCGCCGGAAAGTTGGGCTTCCAGTCGCGTCAGGCATTCGACGCTATATTGCTCGGCTCCGCGGATTAATTCATCGGCTTCGGCCTTGGCGCGCTGGCGCATGGTTTCGTTTTCTTTCTGAGCTTGGCGCAGCATCTGTTGCACCTCATTAATGGTTTGATTACGCAAATCTTCACACTCGGCTTGGGTGCGCTGGCGCAGTTGCAATGCCTCCATCTCAGCCTGACGCATGATGCCGGATTCTTCGACCAAGCGGCGATATTCCTGCTGGGCATTAAGAACGATATTTTGGGCATATTGCTGCGCTTCCTCGAGAATGTGCTGCTTTTGCTGCAAAATCTCCTCTGCCCTTTGTACGGATTCGGGCATGGAGTAGCGCACTTCGTCGATCTGGCGGCAAACTTTTTCGTCGTCAATGAACACACGCCCCATAATTCGGGGTCCCCCTTCACCAAGGAGTAGTTCTTCTAGCTTGTCAAGCTCGTTTTGCAGTGCTAGATAGTGGTTGGTACGGCGCTCAATTTCTTTAGGAGCAAGCGAACCATTTTCGCGGAAACGAAGTGGGGTGTTTTCGATCATAATTCCCTTGCGGTAGTGGAGGCGGGATGACGAGTGAGGACGTCAGGGATATGTGTCAAGGATAATTGGTAATATTTCTGTCTGTGAAAGAAATAATTAATTGCATTGTAGGGATTTTCGAGTACCCCGTAAACCCTTTGAAGGAGAGAGCATGAATCTGTGGCGTTGGCTATTGCTATTTGGGGGTGGGATGGTGATGGTGTTCCCCTTGGTGTGGCTCCTGGGTACGGCGCTGAAACCGATGGAGGAAAGCATTTTCGGGGTGGCGTGGCCGTTGCGACCAACGTTGGCGCATTTTGGCTGGGTGTGGCGAACGGTGCCCTTTGATCGGTATGCCTGGAATAGTGGGGTGGTGGCGGGGTGCTCCGTGGTGGCCCATGTGCTGGTGTGTGCTTTGGCGGCCTTTCCTCTAGCGCGGATGCGGTTTCGAGGACGGCGACTGGTGTTCGGGTTGATTGTGGCGACGAGTATGGTGCCGTTTCAAGTGACGTTAGTGCCGCTCTATGCGATCGCCGTGGCGTTGAAGTTGCGAAATTCCTATTGGGGGTTGATGTTCCCCTACACAGTTTCGGCATTTGGGGTTTTTCTGCTGCGGCAAGCGTTTTTGGGGGTGCCCCGGGAGTTGGAGGAGGCGGCGCGACAGGATGGCTGCTCGCAGTGGGGGGTGTGGTGGTTTGTGATGCTACCGGCAGTGCGCCCAGCGTTGGTCACCTTGGCGGTGCTGACCTTTGTGGCGGTGTGGGGAGATTTTTTATGGCCGTTGATGATGGTGGATCGGGCGGAGTTGTATACATTGCCGTTGGGAATTGTGGCCCTGTCCAGTGCGTTTGCGGACAATTGGCGGGCGATCGCAGCGGCATCGGTCATGTCCTTGGTGCCGATTTTGGGGCTCTATGGTTTGGGGCAACGCTATTTGGTGTCTACCGATATTGGGGCAGGGCTTAAGGGGTGAGCGGACGTTATCTAGGCCCCATGCAAATTAGCAAAATAGTGATATAACTTTCGCAATTAAGCAGGCGGCAGCCATGAACGGAACCTACGAGCATACGTTAGCGGGGATCACCAAGGATCTTTCGGATCTGCGTGCCAATATCTTGGGGAAGTTGAGTCGTGAAATTTTAGCGTTGCAGTCCCAACGAAACCGTTTGGTGGAAGAAATTGCCCAGTTAGAATCCCAGCGTCAGGAGTTGGCAGTACGCTCTTTGGCGGAGCAGGGGCTGCAACAACACCAGTTACAGCGGCAGTTGTGGATTGAGCAGCTTGCCCAGGCGATCGCCCATAATCTGCGCTCCGAATTATTGCTGAGTCAACACCAAGAAATCCAAAACCACACGGGTCAAGTGGATCAGTTAATGCTGACATTGGATCGGGTAGTACGCCACACTTTCGACTCCCTGGGGCAGGACATGGAAGCCTATCAGCAGCAAATGAATGTGCAGTTGCAGCGCATGACCCACCAACGGGATCAGGGGGAGATGCTTCTGGGATCCCTAGTGGAGCGGATTGACGAATATTTGCAGCGGGAGCTGCCGCGCACCAATGGCACCAGTGGGGGAGGGCGTGACTATTCTCGGATCCAAATGCCGCCAATTACCCCCTCGGTGATGCCAGCGGCTCCTCGGGCGCGACGCATCGATCTGTGGTGGCTGGGTCTGGCGATGGTTTTGGGGGCCTCGGTGCTGCTGTCGTTTCAAAATATTGTTTCCCGGGTGATTTTTAGCCCGTCGTTGATTTTTGGGCTGGTGGAGTTTGGCGGGTTGATTCCACGCGGGGTAGATAAGTCGCTGTTGGTGCTGTTTTTACGAATGGTGATCGCCACGCCGATGATGTGGCTGTTGGCACGGGTGGTGTTTCAGGTGCAACCGGGACGGGATGTACAACATTTATTGCAACCTCGACAGCGATTGTTAATGTGGCGGGTGTTGTTGTCGGGGCTGCTGACCTTTGCCTCGTTCCTATTTGCGATTTTAGCCTTTGCGGAATTACCGCCCGCGATCGCCACGACGGTATTGTTTGTCTTTCCCACGATTACGGTGCTGTTGTCATGGTTATTGTTTGGCGATCGCCCGACAGTGGGGCGCTGGGTGGTCATCGGCATGATCTACGTGGGGGTAGCCATGACCAGCAATGTGTTTGAGGGCGGGGGACAAACGAGTGGAGCGGGTCTGGTTTATGCGCTGCTGTCGGGCACCTGCTTGGCGGGGTACTTGATTACGTCCCAAACCTGTTTTAAGCATCTGGTGCCGGTGTCGTTCACGGCGATTAATTTTTTGATTGTCCTGGGGCTATGCGTGGTGACGTTGCCATTTTTCGGGGCTGCCTTTGGCCAAATTAGCGGTGCGTTGTTGGGAATGTCGGTGCTGTTTGCCGCCGCAACCCTGGGGGGCTACCTGCTAACAAACTTTGGCACCAAGCTCATGGGGGCGGCCCAGGCGGCGATTATTAGTGCCAGTGGCCCGGTGTTTACGTCTATGTTGGCATTTGTGATTTTGGGCGATCGCCTCAATGGGGTACAAGTTTTAGGGATCCTAGCAGTGACCTGCGGCGTGGGGCTATTGAGCACCCAATCCATGCGACGACAGCGAGTAGGATAGGGGTGACGGCTTTGTTAAGCCTAATTAACCCTAGTCAAAGTTCATCTCTGTGGCACCTTCAGTTTTTGCAGCAGAAAAAATTCTCTTCGAGCGGGCGCAGCCATCGGCAGATGCGTTGAGTTTTGTCTTTGCCTTTCCCAATACCTATGGGGTAGGGATTACCAGTTTGGGCTACCAAACCATCTGGGCTCTGTTGGCTTCCCGCCCCGATGTGGCGGTAAGTCGGTGGTTTACCGATATCTATGAGCCCCTGCCCCGGCAAATCGACCTGCTAGGGTTTTCCTTTTCCTGGGAGTTGGACTACGGGCAAATTTTGGGGGCTCTGGAACATTTTCAGTTACCTATTGCTAGCCGTGATCGCCAAGAGAGCGATCCCCTAGTCTGGGGCGGGGGGCCGGTGCTGACGGCCAATCCCGAACCCTTTGCCGCCTGGTTTGATTTTATTTTGCTGGGAGATGGGGAAGATCTGATCCCCGCCATGGTGGCGGCCTTGCAGGAAGTCCGCACGGCACCCCGTAAGCAAAAGCTGCGCCGCTTGGCCCAAGTGCCGGGTGTTTATGTGCCCAGTGGCTATGGGGTCACCTACGGGGATCCGGAGGGGGCGATCGCCCAAATTCATCCCATAGACAGTGATTTCCCCCCGGTGGTCACCAAGCAAACCTACCGAGGTAACACCCTATCCGCGTCAACGGTGGTCACGCCCCATGCCGCTTGGGAAAATATCTATATGGTAGAAGTGGTACGCAGTTGTCCGGAACTGTGCCGCTTTTGTTTGGCCAGCTATCTGACTTTGCCCTTTCGCGCTGCCGATGTCACCACCGGACTGATTCCGGCGATCGCCCGCGGACTAGCCGTCACACCACGCCTTGGACTTTTGGGCGCATCTATTACCCAACATCCGGAATTTGAGTCGCTCATTGATTTCCTTGCCCAACCCGCCTACGACCATGTGCGCCTAAGTTTATCGTCGGTGCGCACCAACACCCTCAGTCGCCGACTCTGCAACCTATTGAGCCAGCGCGATAGCCGCTCTGTAACCATTGCCGTCGAAAGCGGTTCCGACCGTCTGCGGCAGATCATCAACAAAAAACTCACCAATGACGAAATTTATCAAGCGGCCGAACACGCCCAATCCGGCGGGCTGCAAGCCCTGAAGCTCTACGGCATGGTCGGCGTTCCCCAGGAAGAAGACGCCGACATTGAAGCCACGATCGCCCTACTGCTGCACCTCAAAAAAACGGCCCCCAAACTGCGCCTCAGCTTTGGCTGTAGCACCTTTGTGCCCAAGGCCCACACCCCCTGGCAGTGGTATGGCGTGCGTCCGGTGGCCGAAAAACGCCTCAAACTGCTGCAAAAACATCTTGTCCCCAAGGGAATTGACTTCCGCCCTGAATCCTATAAGGACTCCCTGATGCAGGCTCTCCTCTCCCGGGGCGATCGCCGACTTGAGCCCCTGCTCCGCCTAGCCTATAGCTATGCCAAAGCCGCTGGTCAAGCAACTCCCAGCGATGGCATGGTCAAGCGGGCCGCCAAGGAGCTACGGGACACTGTGCCGCCCCTAAGTTGGTACATCCATGACGACTGGGCACCGGAACCCCCGCTTCCCTGGCAGCACCTCCAGGGACCTCTCCCCCTAGCCACCCTAGAAAAACATCGCACTCTGTCCCTAGGAGTCCCCCTGTAGGGGCATCAGACCAGTTCAAGCTCCCTGGATGGGTACAGGGGCTCGCCCAAAACCGCCGTGAGGTAGGGAAGGCAGAGTTCCTGATCCCAGGTATGCAGCTTGGCAATCACGCTGGCAAACGTAAACCCTAGCTCTAGGACTAGGGGTAAATCCGTCAACAGGCGAACCTCTTGGTGCAATCCCTGATTGACCGTCCGCTCCCGGCTATGGTGCAGCAACAGGGGCAAAAGGGAACCGAAACATTGGCAGACTTGACGGGAAAACGCCGTGCCAAAGGCCCAGCGGCTAAATCCCCAAAACTTGGCCAAATGATTGACTTCATCTTGCAGGGGCTGGGCGATCGCCCGTTGCAGTTCTCCCGTGGCGTGGGCCAAAAGCCACAGATAAGTCGATGCGGCGCTCCATTCCGTGGCAATACGCGCCATCACATGGTTTTGCATATCTGTCCATGGATCGGTGCTGGGACAATAATCGGCAACGGAATTGGGAAGCATGACCAACTTCTTTCCCGTTAGCTGCTGGTAAATTTTGCTGAATGCCGGGCGGTGCTGACGCTCCTCTTTTTCCCAAACCCCCGGCATTGCCGCTTGATGGTGTTCACCGATCTCGCCACCCATAAACCGGGCCATGGGGGCGTGGAAGCTACGCAAGTAACACCAGCTTTCGTGGGAATAGCTGCGAATCGGCGCTTCGATTTCGGCGGCACCGGAAATTACTAGTAAAAATAACTCGGGTCTGATGCCGACAATCTGTTGGGGATGGATGGCATTCCAGTGAATCGGCTGCCAAGGGCGGGGTTGGGGGTGCTCAAACTGATGGGGCAAGTCGGCGAATCGCTCATTAAGGATATGAATGGATAGGTAGCGGTCAATAAGGTGGTTAATGCGGGCGCGATTATTGAAGTAATGGGGCTGGGGATGGCAGTAGCCAGCAAGATCGGCGATCGCAGGGTTCATGGGGCTCCTTAGGTGGGGTGGGCTGTCCGTGGGTTTATGGTCGCAAGGATTCCCCAGAGTCCCCGGGCAGGGTGTGCCACTTCCCCATCCGTCCTGAAGCTTGCAAAAACTGGGTCGCGCTTGCCCAACCCGCTCCCTAGGGGGACATCAAAAAGTGCTCCCTCTTCCTGAAGATTAGGGTGAGGGCTAGGAGTATGGTTCTGATGCTATGCAGGGTGCCTCTAAGGGATCGCCTGAGGGTTCACCTCGGGCGCGGCATCAATTTAAGCTAGAAGCCTTTCGGGATAAGCGTTACCGCGCCCGTCAAATTTTACAGGCTAGGGGCTAAACCTCTCCCTGTAAAAGCATTTGACTGCTAAATTTTGACAACTCAATAATTTTACAGCTCAGTAAATAGCCACCAACAAATAGCCACCAACTGATTCCCCCAGTTAATTCAGCAATTTGGCGGATGTGCTTTTCTTCAGTATAATGATGATATTCTCTTGCAAAAAGGGACATTCCATGCGTAGCCCCAAAGTTAAAGGTGCCAACCTCGAACCCAGTCAAGTGACCCCGGGGCTGCCTTCCCAAACCTGTCCCAGCTCCCAGGGGCATTGGATTGCCGCAGCGGCCTATGAGGCATGGCAGTCCCAGCAACTGCAGCAGCTCCGGGAGCCCCCCACTGAGGAGATTAACTGGCTCCAAGACCTCCGCATCAGTGCGGCGGAAACGGACATTCGGGCGGGGCTGTGTCCGGAGTGTGGCATTATTCTTACGCGCCTGCGGGTGCCCCTCAAAACACCGTTCTATCTGGAGCGATGCGCGGCCTGCAGCGGCATTTGGTGCGATCGCGGTGAGTGGCAAATACTAGAGCAACTCGGGCTGCACATCCGCATTCCCCAAATGTTTTCTAGTCAATGGCAAATGCAGGTGCGGGAACAGGTACTCCACGACCAGGAGCGCCAGAGCTTGGCGGAAAAGCTTGGCCCTGACTTGGCCCAACGGGTGATGGGTCTGGCAGAAACCCTAGAAAGCCATCCCCACAGCGGCTTTGCGATCGCCTACTTGACGCGACGGGCCGAGCGGCGGGGCGACATTAGTGTTAAGGCTTCCCCGACCCCTGAACCTGTGCCGTCCCTATCCTAGATTTATAGCTGTAAATCACTTGGTTAGGACGGGATGCAGGGGTGAAACCCCTGGCTGGGGGCACAGTCCCCTACCCCCTTATCTTTCGATGTCCGAACCTACCCGAATACAGCTATATTTCTACTGCCATTCCCAGGGGCAACTATGGCGATCGCCGGAGTCGATGAGGTTGGGCGCGGGGCGCTGTTTGGCTGTGTGGTTGCCGCCGCAGTGTTCATAGAGCCCGAGCATTTAACAGCGCTGACCCAACTGGGGGTAACCGACAGCAAGCGACTGTCCCCCAAGCGGCGGGAGTCCCTTGTTCCCCAGATTCAAACCCTCTCCCTTGAGGTGTATGTGGGGGTAGCCACGGTGGCAGAGATTGAACAGTGGAATATCCTTGAAGCCAGTTTGCGAGCCATGGAACGGGCGATCGCCCAATGTGCTTCTTTGCCAGAGCACTGCTACATTGACGGCAACCAACCCCTGCGATTTCGGGAGTTGCCCCCCCTACCCCAAACCACCATAATTGCCGGTGATCGGCTCCATCCGGCGATCGCCGCTGCCAGTATCGTGGCCAAGGTGTGGCGCGATCGCCACATAAGCGTCCTAGCCACCCAGTTTCCCCAATACGACCTAGCCAACAATAAGGGTTATGGCACGGCCAAACATCGGGCAGCGATCGCCCAATATGGGCTCACTCCCCACCATCGCCGCACTTGGAATCTGTGTTCCCCTTTACTGCCGCACCTAGGGCATTAGCCATAGGCAGGGAAATCGGCATAGCCTTTCTCGTCAAAGGAATACCACACTGCCATGTCCGCATCGGACGCCAAGGGCCAGCCATGGGTAAAGCGCTCCACCAAGTCTGGATTACTGATGTAGGGTCGCCCAAAGGCAATCAAATCTCCGTCCCCTCGGGCGATCGCCGCCTCCGCCGTCTCCTGGGTGTAGCCGCAGTTGCCCATTAAAGTCCCGGAAAACACGCTCCGAAATTCGCGCAGAGCCATGGGTTCTCCCAGACCATGGAAGCCAAAGGCTAAGCCGTCCATAATGTGCAGATAGCCAATCCCGAAGGTATCTAACTGGGCCGCCGTAGCCAGCGCCATTTCGCGGAAATCCGGCGATCCCATATCATTAAATATGCCGTTGGGCGACAGGCGCACCCCTACCCGTCCCGCCGGCCAAACCGTCAGCACCGCCTCCACAATCTCCCGCAAAAACTGGAACCGTCCTTCACAATCCCCGCCATAGCGATCGCCCCGCTGATTGGTCTTCGACTGTAAAAACTGGTCGATCAAATAGCCATTGGCCCCATGGATCTCAACGCCATCAAAGCCCGCCTCCCGAGCCCGCGCCGCTGCCCGCCGATAATCCTCCACCACCAAGGGCACCTCCTCGGTGGCCAAAGCCCGGGGCAGCTCATGGGGTTGCTTACCCAGGGGCGTATGAATCTCGTCCCCTTGAATGGCGATCGCCGACGCCGATACCGGCCAACCACCATCGGGCTGAAAACTGCTATGGGAAGCCCGTCCGCAGTGCCAAAGCTGCAAAAAGATTCGTCCCTCCCGTTCATGTACGGCCCGGGTCACCTGCTGCCAGGCGATCGCTTGCTCATCACTGTAAATTCCCGGGGAATTCAGCCAGCCAATCCCCTGCTGGGACACCACCGTCGCCTCCGAAATTAGTAACCCCGCACTAGCCCGCTGGGCGTAATATTTCGCCATCAAAGCGTTAGGCATCCGCTCTACCCCCGCCCGTGCCCGGGTCAAGGGAGCCAGCACCACCCGGTTCTTGAGCGTTAAATCCTTGAGCTGCCACGAACTGAGAAGATGGGGTGATCCCATAGCCATAATTCCTGCGTATCATCCCCAACAACTTATCGAGAAGCGCAGCACTGGTCAATTCCCAATCCCAAATGGGGCCGGCAAGTTTGGCGTTTCCCGGTTTGCCCCAGGAGGGGGCAGTAAGGAAGTCCACCCGCAGCAACTTGGAGATATTTTATCGCTATCCCCACCCCCGGTATCCAAGTGATTTTTCACCCCAACAACAGCAGTACGACGGTGGTCAATATGTTGCGGACGGTATTTTGTTCTGGGGCTGAAACCCTCACCGTGAAAGCATTTGATAGCTCAATGATGGCAGTTCCTGGGGGTGAGCGGCAACTAACGCGAATTGAATCCTAGGGGAGAGCGGCGATCGCCCCCTGAATGTGTTTCGCCCATCGGTGGGCATCGGGCAAAGTTAGGACAACCCATTTGGGTGGTAGCGATGCCAGTAATGGTGTCAAGGGGAATGGTGATTGTTGCCCCCCAGTGGCAGGCCCAAAGGCACTCCCAAGGGGTTAGGGTCAGTTCAAGGGTGGTGGGGGCGATCGCTAAGTTCATCATTCACCGCGGGCTATTTGATAACTGGGCCTGAGCGGGGTATCAGGGTTGGGTGTCTGGCAGAAAACTTCAGTTAGAAACATTGAACTCGAGCCGTTCCCGTCTACGGGCCGCTAGCGACTTGTAAAGATAAATTCAGGCAATTTCATGGCAAATAGGAAGTATTTCATAGGGTTTTAAGAGTGCTTGGGGACCTTTTGGTGCCGGCTGGCCCTAGGTTAGGAACTGGAGGAGTTTGGCGGAATTACCTAGCTAAAAAGATGTCATTTACGGTCTTTCCTGATATAAAAGGGGCGTTGCCAGGAATGCATCTATGCAGCTAGCGGGTCACCCAGATTCTAATTACCTAGAGCAGGGTTTGGCATTGGCGGCGTTGGATATCGTCCGCGCCCGCCAGCATCAAGATTGTTTGTATTTGCATTCTGAAAGCGATAATCCGGAGGCAATTCTGGGGGCGATCGCCTCGTCGTCATTTTTGCTACAGGAAGGGGTGTGTCGGCTGAAGGTTCATGGCCCGCGCTGGGCTTTAGGGATAGATTTGCCGATTTCACCGGACTGCCAGATGGCGGCCCAGATGGTGGAATTGCTGGTGTGCGAGCCTAGGGTGTCAGGCTTGACGTTTAAGATCCTCCTGCAGCAGACCTGTCTGAATATTTTGTGTGAATTCACCCAGCCGACGGCCCAGGCCTTAGTAGCCCTACCCCTGCTGCAGGTAATCCGCCAGACTAATCCGGCGGCCTATTTCCAGTCGGTGACGGTGAGCGGTCGGGTGAAGGGAGAGCGGCACCCAGCCTGGTCCTTTGAGATTGATCTGATGGCATTGGGGTTAGCGCCCCAAACCGCCGAGGAGCCAGAAGTGGCTGAGGACTTTGGGAAAGAGCTAGAGGCTCCGCCTGCCAATTTGGCGGAATCTTGGTGGGCCAGGGGGGCGCGGCTGGGTCAGTGGTTGTTTCCCCAAGAACGCGCCCGGGAACTCCATCCCTCCCTGGCAGCCCTAGCAATAGTATTGAGTGTGGGGGCAACCCTGGCAATCGATCAGGTATTGTTTCAGCGGGCGCGATCAGTGGTACTGCCCGAGGCGGAGGTGGCAGAGCCTAGCGAGATTCCGGGCGATCGCCCCCGCATGAACTTTAATATCGCGGCCCTAAACGAGAAATTAACTCTTTTGGAATGGCACCGCACCACCTACCGGCGATCGCGGACGTGCTAATTGTGGGCAGTTCCCGGGCGCTACGGGGCATCGATCCGACGGCGTTGGAGCAAAGCTTGACGACCCGGGGAATTGCCCAAGTGCGGGTGTTTAACCTTGGCATTGACGGGGCAACGGCGCGGGTAGCAGAACTAAAATTGACCCGGATTTTGGGCGATCGCACGCTGCCGCGACTGGTAATTTGGGCCGATGGATTGCGGGCGTTTAACAGCAGCCGCCGGGACAGCACCTATGAGGAGATTGCGGCATCCGAGGGGTATGGGGCCCTTGCTCAGTCCGTGACCAGTGCGCCATCGCCGACCAGTGCGCCACCCCCAGAGCGTGGCATTGCTTTTTGAATCGGCTGCGGGATACGGTATTGATCAGTTATTCCCGCCGATCACCCGTTCGCACCGATTTAATGAATCAGTTGGATGGGCTCACCCGCTGGGTCAGTAACAATGAGGCGATCATTTCGGCCACGGTGCCCATGCGCTCACAGGCCATGGATGCCAAGGGGTTTGTGCCCTTTGCGGTGCGGTTTGACCCGGAAACCTATTTCCAAACCCATCCTCGGGTGGCGGGAGAATTTGATAACGACTACCGCAACTTTGAGCCTGAGGGTCAACAGTTTGAGGCGCTGACCAATGTGGTGCGTTTTACCCGCAAGAAAGGCATTCCCTTGGTGGTTGTGAATTTACCCCTCCACGATACCTACCTAGACGGCGCACGCCTGCGCCAGGAGGATCGCTTTCAGCAGGTGATGACCCAATTGGCGGCCGAGCAGGGTTTTACCTACGTAGACTTTTCCCGCCGTTGGCGGCAAGACGATACGGTATTTTCCGACCCCAGCCATCTCAATGACCAAGGGGCGATCGCCGTCGCCAAGGCCCTAGCCGAGGATGAATCGATTCCCTGGTATCAGCTCAGAAGTCGTTAGATGGGGCTTGGGCCTGCATCACGCCAAAGCGCAGGCTACCCTGGGCATACCCCCGGGCCATCAGCCGTGCCGCCAGGGCCGCCCGCACCATGGTCAGCCCCGATCGCCCAATTTGCCAAAGGACATTGGGGGGCAAGGCAGAGGTGATCACCGCATCCCAAAAGGGGGCCACTGGGGTTGTCCAATCTCCCAGCTCGATGTTTTGCCAGTTCTGGACTTGGGCGAGCGCCCCATAGTCGTTGAGGGCAATGACGTAGGGTAAGCAGTAAATTTCATAAATGCGGTGTAGTAGCTCCTGCTCCCTAGTGGTTAGGGGACGATCCTGCACCGAACGGTGACACCAAGTGGCAATCAACACCTGTCCGCCGGGTCGCAGTACCCGCTGGCATTCCCCCAAAAACTTGGCCTTATCTGGCATATGCTCGGCGCTCTCTAGGGCCCAGACCAAGTCGAACTGTCGATCACCCCAGGGCAAATCCATAGCATCGGCTACCTGAACCGTTACCCGCTCGGACAGTCCCAACTCCCGGGCCCGTATCGTCGCTCGCGCCGCTTGATAGGGGCTGAGGGTGACCCCCACCACCTCCGCCTGCAAATAGTTAGCAAGAAATAAAGCACTGCCCCCCACACCGCAGCCAAGATCCAAAATCCGCTGGGGTCGCCGTTCCCGCACATTGCCCCATCGCAGCAACTGGAGCATTAAATCAATCTGGGCTTGGCGACGATCCTTTTGGACTGCCAATTCGTGGGGTTCATAATAACCATGGTGCAAATGCTCCCCCCAAACCTGTTCCCACAGGGCGGTGGTTTGGTCGTAAAACGCCGCAATCCGATCGCGCAGCATCAGCGAACCATGCGGGCAGGATCCCCAGAAAGGATCACCGCTGCCACAATAATAGCTGTGCCCACGGTGAGGGCTGCAACAATCATCCCCGCCGCCACATTACCGCTGCGGATCTCATGGCGGTAGTTAATCGGATCAATAAAATCGTAGAGCCGCACTGCGGTGTACAGGAGTAATACACCCAAAAACGCCCAGCCAATGCTCGAACCGACCGATTGCAGAAGTTCCATATCTCAATACACTAGGGGTGCCCCTAACATACCCTAGAAGCCCATGGAAGACCACAAGAAAAACCGTCGCTGGGTGCTGCTCTTTGCTGCGGCGATCGCCTCGGGGTGTGGGCTGGCCTCCGAATTACTCCTGGGCACCCTAGCAAGCTATTTGGTCGGCAATACGGCCCTGTCCTACGGCATCGCTACGGGCGGATTCCTAGCGGCCATGGGCCTAGGCTCCTACCTCAGCCGCTTTATTGCCAGTGATGGCCCAACCCTCCTCAAGGTTTTTGTCTTGGTGGAACTGGCGATCGCCCCGGCCACAGCCCTGCTTCCCCTCGGGCTCTATGCCACCTTTGCCGTAGATGGACTGGTCTGGCTGGCGCTGATTCTCGCCACCCTAATCCTCGGCACCCTCGCCGGACTGGAAATTCCCCTCCTCACCCGCCTGTTGGAACAGGAAGAAGACCTCAAGGATGCTCTAGCTGGTGTACTCGCCTTGGACTACTTGGGGGCGCTGATCGGCTCTTTAACTATGCCGCTGATTCTGCTGCCCTGGTTGGGCATGCTCGGTGCGGCCAGTGCGATCGCCCTTCTGCCAGCCCTGATGGTTGTGGCCCTATCCCGGTTGTTTCCCGATCTCCGCTCCTGGGGATGGATAGGTTTAGTTTTGGCAGCATTATTTGCTGCGGGGATTCCCCTAGTTAACTGGGTGGGCGATCGCCTAGAATCCACACTTTACGACGCTCCCGTCATCACCCGGCAGCAATCGCCCTATCAGCGCCTTGTCCTGACCCGCCAAAATCAAGATCTGCGGCTCTATCTGGACAACGAACTGCAATTTTCCACCCTCGACGAATACCGCTACCACGAAGCCCTGGTTCACCCTGCCCTGAGTCTTTTGGCTAGCGATCGCCCCCAACAGCCCTGGCGTATCCTGTTGTTGGGTGCCGGCGACGGCATGGCCCTGCGGGAAGTGCTCAAATGGCCGCAAGTGCAGCAGGTGCTCCTCATAGACCTCGATGCGGCTGTGGTGAATTTGGCCCAGCACCACCCCTTTCTCCGCCGTACCAATGGCGATGCCTTTGCCGATCACCGGGTGCAGGTGCGCTATGGCGATGCCTTCGTTGCCATTCAAGACCTTACCGATGCCTACGATGCCATCATTGCCGACTTTCCCGACCCGGATCGCCCCGAGCTAGCCAAACTCTACAGCCGTACCCTCTACCACCACATCCGCCACCACCTCAACCCTGGCGGCGTGTTTGTCACCCAAGCCTCGAGCCCCTTTTTTGCATCCAAAGCCTTTACTTGCATCGCCAAAACTATTGCCAGCATCGGATTAAGCCCACTCCCCTATCAGGTCACCGTTCCCAGTTTTGGGCCCTGGGGCTTCATTCTGACCACAACCCAACCCTTACCGGCGACTTGGACTCTGCCCATTACCACCCGCTTCCTCACCGCCGACATCCTGCCTACCCTTTTTATCCTGCCCAGGGACTATGGCTACAACCTCGACGATCCCACAATCCAGATCAATACCCTCATCGAACCGGCGATCGTGGATTATCAAAATGACTGGCATTGGAGTTTGTACTAGGACTAAGCTGTGTTGCCACCCATAGATTGATTGAACTGCGGACACCTCTAGTTTGTCTACCAAGTGCTATTAGTGTTAGCAAAAGTTATGATGCCAAATCCAGTTCAATCTCACGTTCACCAAAAAATCTTTTTCCATCCCGGTTTGGGAGCGCAGCAAGTGGCGATCCGCTAGACTCCATTGAACTCTTGATCCGAGCAGTGCTAGAAATCGGTACTAGGGCTCAAAGAATGGGGCAGGGCATTGTTTCCGCAGTTGAGCTATTAAACTGACCGGCAGGTAATTAAAAAGTTCGCACAAATGAGGCTACCAAAAACATTAAATATTACGCCGCAAGTGGGCAGTTTGCTATCCTTGTCGCCTGCAGAGTTAGACATCTAACAATATTTTATATACACATCAGCACCATATCTCTCATTCAATCTATTACCGACATCAGATGTTAAAAAATCTCCAATCTTGAATTTTTCTCTGATCACATCATAATTTATTGATTCACTAATGTGGTCTGAAACAAAAAATATTGAGTTGCAATTAGGATGCTTTGCGGCATTGGCACAGAAGTCAATATATAAATATTCAATACATAAATCCATATTTTCTCCATCAAAAAACAACCTAGAATAACTAAATAAATAATTGATAGAAATAAAGTTTCTATGGGGCGTGATCGTCCAATCATGAGTATAAGACAACCAAACTAATCCATGCTCTATCAACAACTCAAGGTTATTGGCATTCAATAGCTTGAATGGATCAATTTCATGCCACGTCAATTTCTCATGCAAAACACTTTCTGATGCATTTGAATTACATAGTCATTTTAATTAAGATTGAGTCTGTAAAAGACCAGCATTAACCTTCGAGTTCAGATCGAGTAAGGGTTTGAGGTTGGAAAACGCAGTATCAAATTCAAGTTAGATAACTATTCCAGCAGATAGTACAACGCTATTCATTCAATGAACTCTTGCTAAGCAAGATAAATTTGAACTCATTAACTTTGCCTAACGCTCCTAATCGCCCGCTGCAAATATTCTCGAACGCTCACAGACAACCTTTCATCGTTCGGGTGCATTGGGATTGCTATACCGTCGAGCTAATTCCCACTGATCTCTACTAATTTTTCACCAGAACATAGCAACTCTAGGGCTTCTGGTAGAACTGAATTCAATATCTCCCTTAGCCTCGCATTTGAGGTATTATCGCAAGTCAACCAGATAATTTGCGGCGGTGATCCCAATCGCTCAACTAAATCCACAAAATCACTATCTTTCGTCATAAAAATTACTCCTTGAGCCTTTGCAGCCTCAAAGATTTCAGGGTCTTCTGCATCTCGTAGATCAAGATCTCGTAACGCCAACGCTGTTATTCCGAAGGTATTTATGATCCAGGTTGCTATCGCTGGAGACAAATGTGCATCGATCCAAATGGTTGTCATACCACCAATATAGGATGGTTCAATTTACGTGCTGCATATATTAGGGAAGCTCGTATATCATCCATTTCTAAATCTGGCAAGTCTTCTAAAATCTCATCAGCACTTAAACCTACTGCGAACAAATCTAAAACATCAGACACTCGAATTCTCATCCCACGAATACAGGGACGACCACCACATTGCCTGGGATTTACTGTAATTCGTTCAAGTAGCTTTGACATTTGAAGAAACTTCCTAAAATCAGCATCTATCGAAAAGGTGTAAAATCGTTAGTTCAAGCCTGTTGCTATTAACAATTGAAATGTTGGGGTTTGGCTCAAGGATTTGACCAATCCATGCCATTTCACCCTGATCAACCCGAACATAATCAAACAGTGCAAACCCTTCCTCTATGCTTGCCATTGCTTGGACGTGGGACAAGCCCCCACCAGTTTCGTCATGTAGAATGATCACTCAACTTACCTCTTGGGTAATCAGCGGTCTTATATCAAGCTTACCCTTAACTCACTAGGATTATTAGCGCCTGCTTGTCTGATCGCCCATCTAGACACAAAACATTTCCTTATCGATGTCAGGAAACCCAGATAGCCGATACTGGCGACATTAGTGATTCAGCGTAGTCGTCGCCGTTTCTGGAATGGGGAGTCCCATGGAATCCTTTTTTTTATCATTTTTATAGCTATATTCGGGTAGGTTCGGACATTGAAAGAAAGGGGGGTTGGGGGCTGCGCCCCCAACCAGTTCATCCCACCTGCACCCCGTCCTAACTAAGTTATTTACAGCTATACATCTCCCATTTGCGGGTTCCCTCATTGCAAATGTTCTTATCGGGGCATTGCGGATTCGTTACACTGATGTTTGGATGAGGTGTTTGCTGGAAAAGCTCCCTATGTTCACATTGATCGCGCTAATTAATGAGTCCGCGCAGCCAGTTGTGTCCGGCACATCGCAGGATGAAATCTCTTAGCCGCTGAATGAACTCAACTGAAAACACTACTTTGTGGGCGTTGCCAGGCATTTTGCAAGACAAGATTCGTTTACGGGTTTATTGACCAAAATGCAAAATAGAGTTTCCATGACCAACATGGTCATTATGGTGGGAGCGGCACGGGCTGATGCCACAGTAACAACCCAAACTGTTCCTGGGATTCAGTTGAATTGGGTTAGAGTTCAGCATTCTATGTGTTTCCCCACTAGTGCTAACACAGCTCTGAGGAGCGATCCAACTGTCGGAGAGCTTCCGCAAAGTCTTTTACGCCACGGAACTGGCGATATACCGAAGCAAACCGCACATAGGCGACTTCATTGACTCGCTTTAGGTGGGTCAACACCATTTCACCCACTTCGGTACTGGTCACCTCATGGAGGGCCCGCAGTTGCAACTGGGACTCGATTTCGTCAATCATTGATTCCAACTGACTTTGGGGAATCCCTGTCTTTTCACAAGCTCGCACCAACCCCCGCAGCAACTTAGAGCGATCAAAAGACTCCAAGGCCCCATCCCGTTTTACGATCATCAGTGGCACAAACTCCACCCGCTCATAGGTAGTAAATCGTCGCTGGCACGCCAAGCATTCCCGTCTGCGGCGAATACTGCGGCCTGACTCGGCAGAGCGGGATTCTAAAACACGACTTTCGGTATGCTGACAAAAAGGACATTGCATGGGCTAATCCTAGCACCGCCGTTCTTCCTCCCAGCATCAATATCAACTTCTATAGCTATATTCGGGTAGGTTCGGACATCGAAAGAAAAGGGGGTAGGGGACTGTGCCCCCAGCCAGGGGTTTCACCCCTGCACCCCGTCCTAACCAAGTTATTTACAGCTATAAATCTAAGCTAACCATTCCCCAATTGGGGTAGAGGTGAAAGGAAGTTTATTACTGATTCCCGGATTCCATGGAAACAGGATAGGCTATATTCTCCTCCTTTGATGGGAGTCAACCGAACAGTTTGTCCCGCGACGAAAATCAGGGCTATTTTTTCAGGATGGTGACGACAAGGGGTGTGGTGTCTGTTGCTGGCTTGACGCCTTCTGGCAGCTTGAGATCGCCAATGTGAATTCCCTGACCGACGTTGAGCTCGGTGATGTCTACTTCTAGGAATTCGGGTACCTGTTCGGGGGGGCAGGAAACGCGAATTTCATTCATACCTACATCCACAGAGCCACCGCCGACTTTGACGCCAACGGGAACTCCCGTAAAGTGAAGGGGAATGCTCACTTCCACCCGGCTTTGGTTTTGAATGGCAAAGAAGCTGAGGTGGTAAACTTCATTTTTGTAAGGATGGTGTTGCACTTCACGAAGTAGGGTTTTGCCCTTAAAGTCGCCATCGGTAACATTTACCTCAATTAGGGTGTTGTTAATCACGGCTTTTCGCAAGAGTTCAATCACTTGCTTTGTGTCGAGGGTAACTGCCGTGGATTCACCACCATTGTGCCCATAGATGGTGGCAGGAACTTTGCCGGAACGGCGCAGGGCGCGGGGGTTGGTGGCGGGGCGGGTGGTGCAGTCGATGGTCATTAACATAATGTGTTCTCTTGACGTGGTAAGTGATTTAGGATTTGGGAAATTTGATAATGTACGGAAACCCTTGAAGCTTCAGCGGGAGAGCAGTCCACGCTTAGGCCCATGGATGGGATCCTCGACGATGATGGTCTGACCACGGCTGGCACCAAGGGAGACGATCGCGATGGGGATTTCCAAGAGGTCGGCGAGGAACTTGAGGTAGTTGCGGGCCGCGGCGGGCAATTCACTAAGGGTTGTGCATGTGCTTGTAGGCTGCTGCCATCCAGGCAAGGATTCATAAATTGGCACAGCCCGAGCGAAGGTGCGAGCATCGTTAGGAAAATCACGCACCACTTGACCGTCCAGTTCGTAGGCGATGCAGACTTTGATTTCTTCGAGTTCGTCGAGAATGTCAAGTTTGGTGATCGCCAAGCAGTCCAGTCCGTTAATGCGCACGGCATAGCGTCCGATGACGCCATCGAACCAGCCGCAGCGGCGCTTCCTGCCAGTGGTGGTGCCAAATTCGGCCCCGCGATCGCACAGGAGATCGCCAACTTCATCGTAAAGCTCAGTGGGGAACGGCCCCTCCCCAACCCGAGTGGTGTAGGCCTTGGCAACACCGATAATGCGGTCAATCATGGTGGGGCCAACCCCGGCACCAATGCAGGCCCCTCCGGCGACGGGGTTAGAGGAGGTGACATAGGGGTAGGTGCCGTGATCAAGATCGAGCAGCGTGCCTTGGGCCCCTTCAAATAGAATGTTCCGGCGCTTGCGAATGGCTTCGTCGATGACCAGGGAAGCATCAATAACGTGGGCGCGGAGGCGATCAGCATAGCCCTGATATTCAGCGATCACGGCATCGGCATCGAGAGGGGGAAGTCCATAGAGCTTATCCAAGAGGATGTTTTTCTGGGTAATGGCCCAGTGAAGGCGCTGGGGCATCCGTTCCCGATCCATCAGGTCTACGACCCGAATGCCAATGCGGTCGGCTTTGTCGGCATAGGTTGGGCCAATGCCCCGGCCGGTGGTGCCAATTTTATATTCGGCTCGCTGAGCTTCGGCGGCAACATCAATCAAGCGGTGGTAGGGCATGGTGATGTGGGCGGTCTCGGACACATAGAGCCGCTCGGTGGAAATCCCTAATTCGTTAAGCTGATCAAGCTCTTGAATCAGAACCTCGGGATCGACGACCGTGCCACTGGCAATGATGCAGTCCTTGGCAGGATAGAGAATGCCGGAGGGGATCAGGTGCAGCTTGAAGGTTTGATCATTAACCACCACCGTATGCCCGGCGTTAACCCCCCCCTGATATCGCACGATCATATCCGCGGAGCGGCTCAGCAGATCGGTGATCTTGCCCTTACCCTCATCGCCCCACTGCGCTCCAATGACAATTACATTAGCCAAAACGCTTGCTTCTCAACTAAAACTCACAAACCCCTATTATTCATGAAGGGTGTAGCTGGCGTCAAGGGAAACAGGTCGGAAAAAAACAGGGAAAACAGGGCGTGTTCATGGACAAAATAGAGGTCGGCGGGAGCGGGGCCGTCGATGTTGCGGCTCAGGAGTCCAAAGGCGGTGCGTTCCCGTTGGTAGCGAAGGTTGAGGGGGCTGGTGAGGGGAATGGGCGATCGCACCCAGCGGTCAAAGTCTTTGGCTTGGTTCATCTGGGTCAGCAGCGCCTGGAGCAGGGGGCGATCTAACTCGTCGGGAAGCCGGCGGCGGCTGAGGGCATAGGCACGGGTGAGAAGAAATTCCCGTTCCTTGGGGTTATAAAAAGCAGCGATCGCCAGTTCGGAAAGGGACTGGGGCGGACGGGTGGGCGGCTGCCCTTGGAGGGCGGCAATAAAGCTAGGATTGGCGGGGGACGCTAGGGGTTGGCGACCGGACCACCAACGGAGGAAGGCTTGGGCGGCTTGGAGTTCGGGGGCGGGGTAGGCTTTGATCAACTCGGTGTAGCGTTCGTCGGTGACCGTGAAGAGGCGATCGCGATAGATTTGCCAGGGGAAGCTGTTTAGCAGGGGGCTGGTAAGGAAGATCGGTTCATTGATGATTTCGTCGGCTAGGGCTTGGATGCCGTCGGGAATTTTTTGTTGACGCAGCAGGGCATCGGCTAGACCAAAGTGGAGCGATCGCTTGGTGGGGATCAGGGCGATGGCCCGGCGGAAGTGGGGTTCAGCGGCAGCGGGTTGGTTGGTTTGAAGATAGAGCCAGCCGACGGTACTGTGGCCAAATTCTAGGTGGGGATTTAGGGCAATGCCGTGTTCAATTTGGGCGATCGCCTCGGCGCGGAGGGGAAGGGCAGTTTGGCTTTGCCCGCCGAGGGTGAGGGCCATGGCTAAGTCACCGAGATTCCAGCCCAGTTGGAAGGGGTAATAGGGTTCGACGGGGTTGAGAGCTTGGGCTTGGGTGAGGCGATCGCGGAACTGCTGCAATTTTTCTTGGAAGGTGCTGAGGTCTTGCTCCCGCAGGGCAGTTCGAGCCTGATCGAGGAAGACAAAACCCAGACTAGATTGTTGCCATGCGGCTAGAACCGGCGTTTCATAAATCACAGCAGCGATGGTAAAGGCAGTAAGGAGCACGGCCAGTCCCCGCCGCCACGGGGGAAGGAACTGCCCCAGGGGAGAGTCCGCCAGATAGAGGTGTCCCAAATGGGACAGGGAAGCCAAGGCGATGAGCAAAAAACCGGCGATCGCCAGCACATCCAGTTGGGTGTCGGTAAGAGCCATGACGAAATAGGCCAGCAACCCACCCCCCAAGCCATAGGTGAGGGTTTGATGCTCCCGGTGCGATCGCCACTGGGGAGAAAAATGTAACCGGACTAGGGTAGCCACTACCCATAGCAACGCCAAAACCATGGCCCCACAACCGAGAATGCCCAGCTCAGCCCACACCTGCACCGGGGTGGAATGCAACTGAAAGACGTGCTCGGCCTGTCGCCCCCCCCAAACGGGACGGTACTCCTGAAATAGCTGCACCACACTGCCCAGTCCGAGACCGGTCAGGGGTTGCTGTAACCCCATCTGCCAGCCGCCGCTGGCCGTGACCGCGCGGAAGAATAGTTCCCCTTGGGTCCAGGCTGTGCCGGAGGACAGGGTGGTAAGGAGGTTCACCAGTCGTGCATTACTAAAAATTAAGACAGCGGCGATCGCGCCAGCACCTAGGAGCCAAATCCTACCCGACCACCGCCGCAGCAGCCCCACCAATAGCGCTAGGAGTACCAGGGTGGCAAGGGCCAATCCCCCCCCCGGGAGCTAGTGGTAAAAAGCACAACGGCTCCGAGGCCAATTCCCGCTAGCCAGACTGTTTGCTGCCATCCGCGATCAATCAGGGCCCTAGCGGTGAGGAGAGGCAGCCCCAGCAATAGGTACCCGGCCACATAGTTTTGATGTCCCAGGGGAACGCCGTTGCGATTTTGGATCTCGTTAAAGTCAAAGAGCCACCTCAAGGAGAGGCGATCGCCCTCGGCAAGGAAGGCATTCACTTGGTTTTGGGCGCTCAGGGTCGGCAGCAGAATAGCGCCACCATAGAGGAGGACGCTGAGCAGCCCGCTGAGCACCGTTAGCCAAGCCAAAAGGCTATGCAACCGGGACATCGCCCGGGGGTCGGCACCCATGGCATTGCGGGCCAGGTAAAGAACTATCACCCACCCCCAGAGATGGATAGCATAGCCGAGGGAGTGGTGGGGGAAAGGCGAAAAGCCCGTCGCAAGGGCAGCAGCCACCAGGGTCAAAAGAGCACTGACATCCGCGAGTCCCCCTAACCGATAGAAGGGCTGTCCCACCCGCCAGGCATTCAGCACCGCTGCGATCACCAAGCACAGCATCCCTGCCTGCCAAATCAGCACCCAGGGAAACGACACCTGTAATACGGAACTGTCGGGCCAAAGGGTAAAGATCCCATAAACCAATAAACCCAACCAAACCAGCAATTTACCTGTGACCATAGGATGCCTTGGAAACTCGTGTCGGAGCGATGCCTTGGACTATAGAACAGAATGGGGAGTCATCTTCAGGGTAGGGTTCCCCAGAGGCATTTGAGGAAACTTTCGTCCGAGTGGTAGGCTCGAGCCTTGGGCATTTGGGCGATCGCCATGGCCCGAAAGTGGGCGATCTCCCGCACCATCTGCACCATCCGATCGGCTAAATCGGAGACGTCTTGATCCCGCACCCCTAACCCCGCCCCGTACTCTGTCACCGCATCTTCCATCCAAGTGTCGGCGGTGTAAATGACGGGAATGCCAGAGGTAGTGGACTCCACCACCAAGCCCGACAGCCGGGTGTAGTAGGATTCCCGCCGGTAGGGCAGCACCACCGCGTCGCTAGCAAGAAAATACTGGGCGTAGGCCTCACTGCTGAGATCTTGGGTGATCAAGTTCATTTTGGGATGCGATCGCAAGAATTCAGGCACTTCTAACTGAGAGCCATCGGGGAGCAGTACCGGACGATTCCACTGCACCACAAACTGCACGGGTAGATCGGGCTGCCGAACTAAGACTTGGGCGATCGCCGCCAATAGCAGATCGATCCCCTTTTCTAGACGGGGCGGGCCAAGGCAGCTGATCACCACGGAGGTAGCATGATCAGGGGGGGGACTTGGGGGTTGGGCGGGTAATTCCACCCTGGGGCTAGGAAACACGACAATCTTCAGCCCGGTCAACCGATGGTATTCCCGTGCATGGCGAGCACTATCCGTGCCGATTACCACGGTTCCCACCTTGAGGTAGGGGGCAAAACTCTGCATCACTTTTTGGAGAATGAGGGTCGAACGCTTAAATACTGGCTCCGTGGCTCCGTTGGGATAGCTGCCGGCATTGTTGCGAATAAACAGCACCAAACGCCGGAACTTTCGCCCCAGATAGCGCTGCACCAACCATCGCCATGCGAGCCAGTGGTAAATGATTACCGTGGGCACAAAGACCACATCAAACGGTTCCTGGTGCTGGAACATGCCCTCCATCGCCCGAATCACTCGCCCATTGTGCTGAACAATACCGCCGTACCGCAGCCAAGGCTGTGGGTAATTGTAAATACCATCCCAGTTGGTATGGGGAAATACTGGCACTGCGTTCAATTCCTGCTGGATGGGAGTGATCACCTGCTGATGGGCAGCCACAAGAGATGTGATGCCGCGATCGCAATGCATGGCAACCACCGCCCGATTGTATTCATACCAATGCCCAGTAAAGTCCTTGAGGGCTTCTTCAACAATCAGGAGACGCTTGGGAGGGGAGGTCATGGCGAGGAGCTGGAGATGACTAAAAATCACTGAAAACTGACCGCTGCACCCCGCCGCGTCGCGCCCAATAAAGCAGGGGCTGAACACAGCGCCGGAGGTAGCGCTGCACATAGGACTGTCCGCGTCCTAGGGTCAAGACAGAGGCCATCAGACTCAGCAGCAACAGCGGCAGGCTGCGGAGTAAAGATCCAAGGGGCGATCGCACCGAACGGCGAATGGCATCCTGCAATTCTGCACTCTGATCCACCGTCAACCAGTGTTCAGCTAGGCAAAAGTCGGTCAACTCAATGGCATAGTCATGGGCCCCATAAACCAGAAGTAGGGCAAGCATTTTGACCATCAGCGGCAGTCGCAGGGACGGTTCCAACCTTGCGACCCTCTGCCCAAAGGCGTCACGGGTCAAAAAATACACCGCATCGCCCCAGATAAGTTGGGGTTGGCTATTGACCCCCGCCGTCAGATTATGCCGTAACCAGTGCTCCCGCTGGAGGGAAAACAATACCATCTGGCGATCGCGCAGAAATTGATCCACCTCTCCAAAGAACGGTGCCCCCACATGGCGCTCGATAAAGCTAACCTCCACCTGCACCCCGAGGGTGTGCTGACTGAGGATGCGTTCTGCCCCGCGCAACACCTCCAGATCAAAGCCCTCCACATCGGTTTTAAGGAAATCGGGATAGTTCTCCGGCTGGGCGACCAAGAGATCGTCAAGGGCGACCAGCTCGATGTCTACGGTGCCCGCTGGCTCATGCCACGAATAGGTGGCAAAATCTCTTAACACAGGGCGGTGGTGCTCTAGCAAAGAGGAGGCTGCTGGTAGCTGAGTTAGATATAGCGTGCGTTTTTCTGAACGCTGCCCTAAGCCTATGGCGAAGTTGTTAGGCGTTTGCGATCGCCCATCCGGTTCAAAAGTCAGAAAGCGAACCCCATCGCCCAAACCACGCCAGCGGACATCTACCCCCATGGCTGCCCCGACATCAGCGATGACTAAAGGCGATCGTTGCAATTGCGCCCCCATGGTTGGCGATAGCACATAAAAGTATTCCGGAAACCAGCATTGATCCATCTCAGCAAGAAGAGCCTTCATTCCCCAATCCCACCTAATCTAGGGTCGCGCGGTACCACGCCACAGTTTTAGCAATGCCATCACCGATCACCGTTGGTGCCTGCCAGTTGAGTTCCTGCCGCACCCGCGTCACGTCCAGCATCCTTTTTTGCACCCCCACAAAGCGATTGGTGTTGTATCGAATCTGACCGCCAAAACCCGCCGCCCTTTGGATCGTTTCGGCAATGTCGCCGATCGGGTAGGACTGCCCCGTGCCCAGATTCAACACATCCACCTGGGCATGCAACGCCGCCGCAACAATGCCATCGGCTGCATCTTCGACAAATAGAAATTCCCGCTCTTGCCGTCCATCGCCCCACACCTCGACGGCTTCCTGTCCCGTGCGTGCCGCTCGCACAAACTTACCAATCAATGCCCCCATGACATGGGAATTTTCGGCAAAGCTATCGTGGGGACCATAGACCGTCGGCAAAATCACACTGGTGCACTGTAAACCATATTCCTGGCGGTAGGCCCGTTGCCCGATCAACAGCGCTTTTTTGGTCATGGCATAGGCAAACAGATAATCCTCTGGCTCAGTGCCATAGAGTTCGGCTTCGGGGTGCGGCTCCGGATGGGACGGGTACATGCAATAGGACAGCACGCTAGTGAACTTAGCCTTGGGGAAAAAGCGCGCCCATGCCTCCAAAATGTTGACATTGATTGACATGTTGACGTGAAACTGGGTGGCTGGGTGGTGCACCGGCCAGTCCCCGGCCTTATACAGCGCCGCCAAATGGAAGATGTAATCGCACTCCCAGGCCCAGTGCAGCCGGTCGAACCAGTCAAAGGTGGCGGTGCGATTGACTAAATCAACCGCTTGGGAGCCGAGGGGCAGAACTTTGGCGTCGGGAAAGCAACGCTGAATGTACGATGTCAGGGTGCGCCCCACAAAGCCCGTCGCCCCCGTGATGATGACATTTTTCATCTGCCCTGGCCCTCGGCATGGAAGACCTCAAAACTCAAGACCCGCACTTCGGGCACCGGCACAATGAACTTGCCGCCGGCCAAAAGGTAGCCTTTATACTTACCGATCAGGTAATCCAGAAAATTCCAGGAAAGAATCAGGTAATAGTCGGGTTGTTGGGTCAGGGTCTGCTCATCGACGATGGGAATATGAGTACCGGGCGTGAGTCGTCCAATCTTAAATTGATTGACCTCGGTGGCACATTCGATCAAACCCGGTTCCCAATGGCAGTAGTTGAGTAGGGTGTTGCCCTTAACCGGCGCACCAAGGGCAAAAACCCGCTGCCCCTGGGCTTTAATTTTTTTGAGAAGGGCGACTAGGTCATCGGCATTGCGGCGCGATCGCGTTGCAAATTCCACATAGGTGTCCAGTCGATGAAGTCCGGCCCGCTCCTCAAGGGCGATCGCCTCGGCGATGCTCGGAGCGGTTTCCATGGGGTGATCCCCAAGGGCAGCATAGAGAATAAAGGAGCCCCCGTGAATTTCGATAAATTCCACATCCAGCAGCTTCATACCGTGGGCCTGGAAGAGTTTTTGCAACGGAGCGATCGCATGGATGCAGCTATGTTCGTGATAAAAATGGTCAAACTGATTGCGCCCGATCAGATCGTGCAGGTTGACGCATTGCACCACAAAGACACTTTCCCGGTGCATCACCAGTTTCAGTCCCTCGATGAAATCATGGAGATCGGGAAGGTGATAAAACACAGCAGTAGCCGTAATCACATCGGGCGACAGACCCATTTGGCGCATGGCCCTTCCAGTTTCTGAGTTCCAGAAGGTGCGGCAGACCGTAGTGCCCTGTTCCTTGGCCAGTTCGCCCGTGCGTCCACCGGGATCGATGCCCAGCACCCGCATTCCCTGCCGCTGAAATGCCCGCAGAAACGTTCCATCATTACAGCCAATGTCAACTACTAGGGAATTGGGCGACAAATTCAGCTTGCTGACAATATGGGGAGCCAATCGCTCGAAATGCTGCACAATTGGCACATTTACCCCAGTAATGTAGGGGTGATCAGTAAAAAGAAACTCCTGGGAGGGAAATTCAGCAATCTGCACCTGCCAGCAGTTCTGACACACCATCATGATGATGGGAAAAAAAACTTCCTGATCCTTGGTGTCGGGGGTGGGAAAATTATTGCCATTGGGCTGAAGTCCTAGATCAATAAACTCGGTCAGATGCTCTGAGCCGCAGGTCATGCAGGTTTTGCGCTTCAAGAAGAATTCCTCCGGAACTGTAGACGAGAACGCTGCTGGTTGAGGGAGAGGAAAAGCCCTAGCCCTAACCAGTGCCGCACCCATTGGGATAGGGGGATGGCGATCGCCCGCTCTCGGGCAACCCGGAAGTAATTATCGAGCCAGAGGGTCGCTTCTGGCAAAGCCTTTTGCTGGGTACTCCGATCGCCCTGCTGCTGGGCCAGGGTATAGAGATCACAGTAGACCTGCATCAGAGCGCGGCATTGGGTAGCGTTAGGGGCTCGCCCCAGTCGGCTCAGGTGGTTAACATTCCATTGCAAGGCCGTATGAATACCCGCAAACCAGCGACTGGCATTGCGGCTTTGGGTGCGAGATTGGGGCATCTCAACGCGATAGAGGGCGCTGGCATTGGTGCTGTAGGCGACGGTGGCAGCCTGGATCAGGACAAACCAAAAGGCAATATCTTCGCCGGAGGGAATGTGATCGAGGGGCTCGGGCCAGAGATGGTCGGTGGTCAGGAGTTCCCGCCGCACAATCGCGGCATGAACGGCCCAAGGGGGAAAGGCAATGGATGCATCCCCTAGGACTTCTAGGGGCGTGGGGTGCTTCAGGGAGCGGCGATCGGGATGGGCATCGGGAAATTCCTGCCAGCTTCCGGCGATCACGGTGGCGGCGGGGTGGGTGGCGGCAGTGGCCAGCAATTGACTCAAGTGGTCGGGGAGCAGCAGGTCGTCGGCATCCAGGAACTGCACCCATGGGCCGCTGGCTAGGGTTAACCCAAAGTTGCGGGCCGCACCCACACCATTTCGAGGGGAGGTGACTAGGCGCAGACGGGGCTCAGAGTGGCGATCGCCATAGTCTTGCACGATCTGGGCACTGCCGTCGGTGGAACCATTTTCTACAACAATGGCTTCCCAGTCAGTCAGAATTTGCGATCGCACCGATTCGAGGGTTTGATAGATATAGCCCGCTTTGTTGTGCAGGGGGATCACGATCGAAACAAGAGCCATCGAGACAATATCCTAGGATTCCTAGGGAGCAATCGCTTTCGCCATCATAATCCGGGGTGGTAGACCGAGGAAGTAGTTAACCCAGGGATTTTGGGATGATTGCCCCTCTTGGTATCCCATGCGCTGGTATAAAACCCTTGCCCGCCGGTTCTCTGCCGTTACTTCTAGGCGAATGCTGGTAAAACGATTTTGTTGAGCAAAGGATTCAACCTCTTGCAGCAGCAGGGTGCCGATCCCCTGTCCGCGACGCTCCTGGGGAACTGCAAGGGCTTCGAGAACCAACTCATCGCGATCGCCCTTAGCCACCTGGCTGCTATGCCACAGTCCATAGACCAGTAGCCCCCGCCCCCAGCCCTGGGTGCTTTGGAGGGTGGATAGGGTGGGGGCCAAAAAACGGCGACGGTCGTAGTGCAGCCCGGCCAGCCCCACAATGCTTTCTTCACACACAGCAATCAAGGCCTGATCACAGGCCAGGCTGGCTCGCAGCAGTTGACGGCAGCGATCCCCACTACCCAGAAGCCGCTCCAATTGGGGCGCAAAGGCTTCGTAATAAATTTCTACAACGTGTTCACTCCACTGGGGGGGAACACCAAAACGAACATCAACCACCACATTATCGCGAGACTGGAATGCTCCCATTTTGCAATTGCAGAGATTTCATCCCTATTAAGTTTCCTTACGGTTGCGCTCTCCCATAGGGCAGATCCCTGTCTAGCGATTGCCGTTAACCTGCCCAATACCCCAAGGGGAGCGGTTTAATTTGAGCAGATCATGCAGCGCAACTTACAGAACGATCCATGGGTAAGTTCTGAAATCTTCCTTTTTGTGTTGCATTATTTACAAAAAACACGGCACATTAGACTTGCCTATGCACCTATCCGAGATGGTACACCTTACCCCATGGGTTACGATGCACTATCCTCAAGACTTATTGCTCAGGGGGCAGCAGTTTGCGGATCGCGTCTGTCAGCGCATCCTGAGCATCCCCTCCGATCTGGCCCTAGGTCTGTCCCAGACTCCCTGGCTACAGCAGTGGCTTTTGTCCCCCCGCTATAAAGCCCAATTAACCCGACATCTGCCCCATTTGCCCCAACTTGATCCCCTAGAAGCTGACATTGTGGGGCAGTTGCAGCGCACTGGCGTAGCGTTCACCTCCCTTGATGCCTTGGACTTACCCGGCACGACGGAATTTTGGCACGGTGCTCAGCAGGTGGCGGCGGAATTGGCAGCGCGGGCGAAACAACCCGCCTATGTCCACTGCCACACCCTGACGGCCACGGGCGAGGATGTCATCAAAGTTCCCCACCTATTCTGGTGGGGTGCGTCTCCGCGGCTACTCCGCATCGTAGAAGCCTATCTCGGGTTGCCCGCCGCCTACGATGGACTATCTTTTTATTACAGCCAAGCCGATGACCGGGTGGCGGGGCCCCGCAAGTGGCATCGGGATAAGGAGGACTGGCGAATGCTTAAAATTGCTGTCTATCTCCACTCAGTAGACGGTGATGGCGGCCCCTTTGAAAGTGTTCTGCCCAACCCCAACCAAACCCTGCGATCGCACAGCCCGAGGTCATACCCCACCTTTCATCATCAGCAGGTCAAAGCCCTCCTTGGAGAAGATTCTGACATTTGGCGCACCCAATGTACCGGCGCGGCGGGAACGGTGATTTTTGCCGACACGGCTACCTACTTTCATCGTGGACGACCACCTAAACATTCCCCTCGGGCCGCTATTTTTTATGGCTATTTCAGTCAGCGCCCTAAACACCCCTTCTTCGGCGGCGATCGCCCCTCACCCAAGCCCAAATCCGCCAGCTTGCAGCCCACTTGCCCCCCGTCTCCCGCCAATCCGCCCTCTGGCGCGACCGGCTACCTGCCCCCGGTCGCTGGATCCCCAAAAACCGTTTACGGGTATAGCACCTCCGGCGGCATTGCCGCCAGCGCCAATGCCAGATGGGTCCAATGGGTGCCCCCCTGCAAAAATAGGATGTAGGGCTCGCGCAGCGGCCCATCTGCCGACAACTCGGAGGTACTGCCATCAACAAACGTGCCGCCCGCCATGATCAAGTCGCTGTCATAGCCCGGCATTGCCGCTGGCACCGGATCCACGTAGGAATCCACCGGTGAATAGCGCTGCAAATGGCGACACCACTGTTGCAACTTTTCCGGGGACCCCAACCGAATTGCCTGAATCACATCCCGGCGCGGCGCGAAGGGGCCCGGCTGTACTCTATAGCCAAGGCGATCGCCCACATAGGCTGCCAAGTGACTCGACTTAATCGCCTCCCCTACCATTTGGGGAGCCAAGAACAACCCCTGCACCAACAGCCGCCGTACCCCAAAGGTTGTGCCTCCCGACGCCCCAATCCCTGGAGCTGTCAGCCGTGCCGCAGCAGCGGCAACATAGTCGGCCTTTCCCGCAATATATCCACCAGTTGGGGCGATCGTCCCCCCTAAGTTCTTAATCAGCGACCCAGCAACCAGATCAGCACCATAATGGGTTGGCTCCTCAGGTTCCACCAACTCCCCATAGCAGTTGTCTACAAAGCAAATCGTGTGCGGGTTTTGCTGCTTGACTATGGCGATCGCCCGACCAATTTCGGCCACCGCCAAACTCTCCCGCCAGCCGTAGCCACAGGAGCGCTGAATTAGCACCATGCGCGTTTCGGGGCGCACCGCTGTCGCCAACCCCTCCCAGTCCAAGGTGCCTGCCTCCGCCAACGGCAACTCCCGATAGGACACCCCCCACTCCCGCAGTGACCCCGCCGCCGGTCTCACCCCAATGACTTCCTCTAGGGTGTCATAGGGTGCTCCCACAATTGAGAGCAACTCATCGCCTGGACGCAAATTGCCATACAAACAACAGGCGATCGCATGGGTTCCCGACACCAACTGCACCCGGGCGATGGCCGCTTCCGCCCCAAACAGCGTGGCAAAGACCCCGTCTAGCACCTGGCGTCCCAAGTCATCGTGGCCATAGCCCGACACATCGGCAAAATGGTGACTACCCACCCGATGTTGGCGCAGCGCTGCCAGCACTCGTGCCAAGTTTTGCTGCACCAATCCATCAACCCCCCGAAATATAGGGTAGAGGCACTCAACCGCCTCACGAACCAGTAACTCTGGAGTCAAAACAGTCATAAATCATGTCGTAGTCAGGAACAAAAACACTCAACTTGAATTAGCAAAAACCTGGGGCATGTCCCATCAGTTCCAATCTCTTGCTGTGTAATTTTGGCGTGGTTTTGCAAAATGCGCCCATATTAGGGCAAATAAACATAAAAAACATCCCTTTCAACCCTTTCGAGCCGGTCTTCTTACCCAAGCAAGGCCTGAATTAGTCATCTTTCCGTGGTTTTTAATCATAGCTTCCGGGCTATTGGGGCACACCCTCAAAGAAAAAATCCCCCAAAGATGCGCCCAGATTCATCATGGGCACCTAAAATCCCGCCGGGCAAAGTTCTGTCCAGCGGTTAAAAAACAACACAATTTGCAATCAAAGCTGAAGAGCGCACCCACAGCCAGATTAAACAATTCTTAAGTATTCACAAGAAAGATAATTCTTATAGAAAACTTTACGCAACCGAGTAGCTTTTTTTCGGTTTTTGAGCTAGATTCTGCGGAAACAAATCCTGTATCAGTTTTGTTTCTGCCTCAGAGCCGATTTCAGCGTTTTGAACTCATCCTTCAAGGTCGCCACGAACCGGCAGAGATGCAACAGGAGTGAAGTACATTACTGGAGTAAGTGAAATGAGTATTTTTTCCAAGCTGAGGGATTTTGTCGGATTTTCTGAGCCAGATGGGTACGAATATGAAGTCTATGACGAAGCTGCCCAACGGGAATTTAGCCCAGCTCACACCGAAGAATCGACGACAAATCACGAAGAATCCGAATCGCCCCTGCCTCGTCGCAACCGTGAGCGCTCGGTTGCCCGCCCGAGTATTTCTGCTGACATGTCCCATAGTCATGGTGTTTCTAACGTGATTGGTATGCCGAGTTCGGTAAATGGAATGTCCCAAGTGATGGTCATGGAGCCCCGTAGTTTCGAGGAGATGCCCCAAGCCATATTGGCGCTGCGGGAACGGAAGTCGGTGGTGTTGAACTTGACGATGATGGATCCCGATCAGGCTCAGCGGGCTGTGGATTTCGTAGCAGGTGGCACCTATGCCCTTGATGGTCACCAAGAACGCATTGGTGACAGCATCTTCCTGTTTGCCCCCTCCTGTGTGCAGGTTACTAGTCAGTCTGGCGTGACTGTGGAGCCTCCTTTGACGACCCGCCAGCCTCGCCCCACCTCCCCCACTCCCACTTGGGCAGAAGCACCCATAGGTCGCTACGCTGCGCAGTAGGCACCTCTGCCCAGATCAAGGGCGTTGACCACATTAGGTCGGTTCTTAATGAGGGTGGGACAAGATAGGCCCCAATGCCTTTGCCCTTTAGATTCTAGATAGATTCCGAGCAGACGTGGGATTCTAAAGGGTGCCTAGACAAATAGAGGATTATCCATGGCACGACTTGGTATCATCGGTGGCGGCATGATGGGTGAGGCTATCATAGCGCGCCTGCTGTTCCAAGGACTTTGGCATCCTGCTGATATATCGGTAAGTGATCCCGCCAAGAATCGGCGGTCATTCCTACACCAACAGTATGGAGTGGCAGTCACCGATCTCAATGAAGATGTTGCTCAATGTGAGGTGGTGGTACTGGCGGTGAAGCCCCAGTCCCTAGTGGCTGCAGTAGCGGGACTAGCCACAGCCCCATGCCAGTTATGGTGCTCAATTTTGGCAGGTGTTCCCCTCAGTCAGTTGGAGGCATTGCTGGGAAACAAGGCCGTAATTCGGGCGATGCCCAATACTCCAGCACGGGTGGGCGCAGCCGTGACTGCCCTAGCAGCCGGTAAGTGGGTAGCTCCTGAGCAGATGGATTTGGCGCGAAAACTGTTTGGCAGCATTGGCACGGTTGTAGAGGTGCCGGAGCATCTTTTAGATGGGGTGACGGCCCTTTCCGGCTCGGGGCCTGCCTATGTGGCCCTAATGGTGGAAGCTTTGGCAGATGGCGGGGTGACAGTGGGTTTGCCTCGGGCGATCGCCCAAGAGTTAGCCATCCACACAGTTTTAGGTACTGCAAGGCTGTTAGCAGAAACAGGGATGCATCCGGGGCAACTCAAGGATCAAGTCACCAGTCCGGCGGGCACGACGATCGCAGGGCTGCGCTGTCTAGAGCGGGGGGCAGTGCGTTCAGCCCTAATTGAGGCAGTGGTGGCCGCCGAGTCCCGGGCTAAGGAGCTGGGGAAGGGCTGATGGCTTGAACCCGAGGTTCCTGTTCGGGGCGTTTCGGTTCACCCCCGAAGTTGATTGCACTGTTTTTTTATCGAATTTTTTATCGAACTGTTTTTTCATGGATTTGGCACTACAGCGTAAATTTCGGACAAATTTTTAAATACTATGGACTATCGGCAAGCCGGTGTAGATGTGGCGGCGGGGCACGCCTTTGTCTCGGGGATTCGGGATCTCGTCGCCCGCACCCGTCGCCCCGAGGTTTTGGGTACCTTAGGAGGATTTGCGGGGCTGTGTCGGATTCCCCAGGGCTATCGGGAACCGATCCTGGTGTCAGGTACCGATGGAGTGGGCACAAAACTCAAGATTGCCCAAGGGTGCGATCGCCACGACACAATCGGCGTTGACCTGGTAGCCATGTGCGTCAATGATGTGCTGACCTGCGGGGCTGAGCCCCTGTTTTTTCTGGATTACCTAGCTACGGGCACCCTCCAACCGGAGCAACTCACGGCGGTGGTGCGGGGAATTGTGGTGGGTTGCGAACAGGCGGGATGTGCCCTTTTGGGTGGTGAGACGGCGGAAATGCCGGGGTTCTATGGTGCGGGTGAATATGATGTGGCGGGGTTTTGTGTTGGCATTGTGGAGCGCGATCGCCTGCTTGATGGCAGCCAAGTGCAGGTCGGGGATCGGGTGATCGGACTGGCTAGCAGCGGCTTACACAGCAACGGTTTCAGTTTGGTGCGGCGGATTCTGGAAGTACGGGGGATCGCTTGGAGTGATCCTGTTCCAGAGGCGATCGCCCCCCAGCCCATGACTTGGGGTGATCTATTGTTAACCCCTACCCAGATCTACGTGTCTATCATTCGTGAAGCCCTCGACCAATGGGAGATCCATGGGTTAGCCCACATTACAGGCGGCGGACTACCGGAAAATTTGCCCCGTTGCCTTGGCGTTGGGCAATCGGTGCAGGTTAATCGCCTAAGTTGGTCAATCCCCGCTTTGTTCAACTATTTGGGGGAGCTAGGCGCTGTGCCGCAGGAGGATTTATTCTCGACATTTAACATGGGGATCGGCATGGCCGTGGTCGCCAGCGCGATGGATACCCCCGGATTGCTATCTTGGTTCCATCAGCGCGGCTTTTGTGCTTGGATCATAGGCGACGTAGTCACAGGAGATCGGACATTGATTTGGGCATAATCTTTTGTCTGGCATTCTTAGCTGGCGTAGGCTTTGCCGGTCTACCGGGATGGGCTGGTGTTATCGCAGCCTTTAGCCTAGGACTATTGGTGGCAAGTATTGCCCCACTGATTAACCCATTGGCTCCGAAACGCTGGGTCTGGCTGCTGGCAGCAGTTTTCGCCATCCTTTCTTGTCTCTATGCCCAGTGGCGAGCCCCTCGACCATCGGGCGATGATGTGTCCACTTTTGTCACCGGACAGCGCACCACATTGACGGTTCGTGGGCGACTGACCCAAGCCCCGACCACGACCCGCAGCGATCGCGCCCGTTTCATTCTCGCTGTGGAGCAGGTTAATCCTGCCGGTCGCGATGATGGCACCATTTCCGATGCTTTTAGACCGGCCAGCGGCGAACTCTATGTCACCCTGCCTCTGCTCCAGTCCACTGGGCTCAGCCCGGGTCAGCGCGTCGATGTGACGGGTTCCCTCTATCTGCCCTCCGGCGCAGACAACCCCGGTCAGTTTGACTTCCAAAAATTTCTTGCCCGCCAAGGCATCTTTGCAGGCATGGCAGCACGACAGGTTACCCCCCAAGAGGAAGGCTCCGGCTGGGGGGGGTGGCGCCTAGGGCGGCGGGTGGTGCAAACCCATGTATATGGTGCCGGGATGCCAGAGGGGGCGCTGCTAAGTGCCATTATTTTGGGAAATCGGGCAGTAGATGTGCCCAATGACGTTAAAGACACATTTATTCAGGCTGGTTTGGCAGCAGCATTAGCAGCCTCCGGGTTTCAGGTAACCCTCGTCTTGGGGGCGGTTTTGGCCCTGGTGGGCGATCGCCACCCCCGCTGGCAATTTGGGATTGGGTTGATCAGTCTGCTGGGCTTTATTACCTTGACAGGGGTTTCCCCGTCCGTCCTGCGGGCTGGGGTGATGGGCGCAGGAAGTTTGGTGGGACGATTGTTCCAACGGCGAACGCGGCCCCTAGTTTTTTTGCTGGTGGCCGCGGTTTTGCTGCTGATCTGGCAGCCGTTGTGGTTCTACGACCTAGGCTTTCAATTTAGCTTTTTGGCCACCTTTGGTCTAATGACCACCGCCAATGTGCTCGAAAAGCGTCTCGATTGGATGCCGCCCCTATTTGGCGCTGCCCTTGCAGTGCCGATCGCCGCCACAATCTGGACGCTGCCGGTTCAGCTATTTGCCTTTGGGCGCGTTGCTCCCTACAGCATCCTGGCTAATGTCCTGACCCTACCCTTGATTTCCTTTGCCACCTTTGGGGGGATTTTCAGCGGCTTTTTGGGAATGTTTTGGATCCCCCTCGGTGGGGCGATCGCCTGGTTACTGTACCCCGTTGTCCATGCCGTCATTGCGATCGCCCAGCTGATCAATCAACTTCCCGGAGCCACCAGCTACACCGGCACAATCGCCCTCTGGCAACTGCTACTCACCTATGGGATCTTGGTCATTGTGTGGCTATTTCCCAACATCAGCCGGCGTTGGTGGTTGGCAGGCATCGCAGCAGTCGCAGTTCTCTTTCTGCCCGGCACCCTCGATCGCGCAACCCAGTTCCAAGCCATCGTCCTCGCTGTCACCCGTGCTCCCATGATGCTGATTCAAAGCGGTGGAGCGGCTATTCTGCTCAACAGCGGCGATGCCCAAACTGCCACCAATACCCTTCTACCCCTTTTGCAACGTGCCGGCATCAACCAAATCGACTGGGCGATCGCCACCAGTCCCCAACCCGATGCCAGCGAGGGCTGGGGAGTTCTCCTGAAAAATCGTCTTCCTATCAAAGCCTTTGCTGAAGTCCCCGGCGCTGCCCCCCAGACCTATAAGAGCCTACAACAACAGTTGCAAAGTGAAGGCGTCCGTCTCCAAAGCCTCAGCACCAATCCTATTAATCTCGCCACTGACCGGGCCCAATTAGAATTGCTCAGCACCACCCCCTTGGCACTGCGACTCCAACTTCAAGGAACTCCGTGGCTGATTCTAGACCGTAGCGATCGCCCCAGCCAAACCAAACTACTGTCCCTCCCCAACGGAGCACCCCGCCTCAAAGCCCAGATCCTGTGGCTGGCTTCCGACAAGCCCGAGCCCCTCGAAGCCGACTTTCTTGGGGCCGTCGCCCCCGAAACTATTATCGTTACTAGCTCCCAGCTTCCTCCCGGCTTTGCTAAGGCAATCGAAGACCAGAACATTCGTCTCCTCCACAGCAGTCGAGACGGTGCTATCTTTTGGAATGCCCAAGGTACCATCCAGTCCCTGCGCGATCGTGAAGACAGCCAATCCTTCCTTTAGGCAAATGTCACTTCAAAAAATTAGTAAGCTACCCACAATTTGATAAGCTAACTGACACGTTCCAAGATCTGTCCATGATTCGTGAAACTCCAGAAGAAGCCCCCTACGAACTCATTATCGAAGCAGGGAGAAGCTCAAAAGAATATTGGCGAGACCTATGGCGGTACCGCGAATTGTTTTATTTCCTCTCCTGGCGCGACATCTTGGTACGCTACAAGCAAACCGTCATCGGGATTGGCTGGGCGCTTATCCGTCCTCTCCTCACCATGATTGTTTTTACGATTGTCTTTGGTAGCATTGCAAAACTTCCCTCCGAAGGCATTCCTTACCCCATCTGGGTCTTTTCCGGGTTGCTTCCTTGGCAGCTGTTCTCCACCTCCCTTAGCGAGTGCAGCAATAGCTTAATCAACAATTCCAATCTTCTTTCCAAGGTTTACTTCCCTCGCCTCATTGTCCCTGCTAGCGCTGTTGTCGTCTGCTTCATCGACTTTTTGATTGCAATTGCTATCTTTTTAGGGCTCATGATTTTTTACAACTTCATCCCTTCGTGGAAAATCATCTTCCTGCCTCCCCTTACTGCCCTCACCTGCTTTGCCTCCCTCGGTGCCGGACTGTGGCTTGCCGCCCTCAACGTTAAATATCGAGATTTCCGCTATGTTGTCCCCTTCATTGTCCAACTTGGGTTATATATCTCCCCCATTGGCTTTAGTTCTAACGTTGTTCCAGAACAATGGCGGCTCTTGTACTCCATTAACCCTATAGTTGGTGTGATCGACGGTTTCCGCTGGGCCATTACCGGAAGTGAAGCCAATATCTATCTTCCCGGTTTCGCTCTGTCCCTCCTATTCTCTAGCATTGTCACTTATACCGGTCTCCTATACTTTCGTGCCGTCGAGAAAACCCTCGCCGACTTTATTTAACCTATGTCTCAGCCCATCATCACGGTCGAAAATCTTGGCAAAAGCTACCTAATTAGGCACCAACAGCGGGATCGATATCTCTCACTTCGCGACGAGCTGGTAAAAGCTGTCCGCACTTCTTGGTATGGCCTTCGTTATCCCGATAAGCGCCAGAGGCAAACCACCCATGAAGAATTCTGGGCACTTAAAAATATCTCATTCGATATTAAAGCGGGAGAGCGAATTGGCGTTGTCGGTCGCAACGGAGCAGGCAAATCCACCCTCCTCAAGATCCTCAGTCGCATTACTGAACCTTCACTCGGGCGCATTGGCATTCGTGGTCGCGTCGCTAGTCTTCTTGAAGTAGGTACGGGCTTTCATCCGGAACTTACTGGACGCGAAAATATTTTCCTCAATGGAGCCATCCTTGGAATGGAGAGGAGTGAAATTCTGCGCAAATTCAGCGAAATCGTGGAGTTTTCTGAAGTGGAAAAATTCCTCGACACTCCAGTCAAACATTACTCTTCAGGCATGTATGTACGTCTCGCCTTCGCTGTTGCTGCCCACCTTGAGCCAGAAATCCTTATCGTCGATGAAGTTCTCGCTGTTGGCGATGCTTCTTTCCAAAAAAAATGTATCGGCAAAATGAGAGACGTTGCCTCAGGTGAGGGACGCACCATTCTTTTTGTCAGTCACAATATGACCGCTATTTCTGCCCTTTGCCCCCGATCTATTTATCTCAAAAATGGCCAGATTCTTCTCGACAGCAGAACCGCTGATGTTGTTACCTACTATCAAACTGAAAACTGCAGCCAAATAAGCAGTCAAGTCGATCTCACCAATGCTAAAAGAACTGGTTCCGGGAAAGTCCAGTTCACCTCAGTAACCATCAAACCTGTTGATGTGCAGAAAGATGGAGAGCTTACCCTCTACTCTGGTGAAGACATAGAGATTACAGTAAGTTTATTGTCAAAAATAGACATAGCAGGCGTCAATATTGCTTTAATCATTTATGATTATAGTGGTTACCGCCTGATTGATGTTAATAACGCACTCAAGGGTTTTTTTATTGAGTTCAAGGAGTCTAAAAGAAAAGATATTGTCTTCAAATTAATTAGCCCACTTCTTAAGTCAGGCTCATATCTCCTAGGATTGTGGGCTGGGAAGGGAGGAACAGAGACAATCGATCAAGTCGAATATGCTTGCAGTTTCACCATCAATAAGCGCCATAACGAAACAGTTCACGTCGAAGAGTTTCCTGGAACATACTGTTGTGAATTCCTAGTTAAAGAAAGTAGTTAGGTCAATCAGTTTCAATTAATTTAGTTTCTTCGGTACACAATTTTAGTGAACGACAATATGAATGCAATCAAAAGAGAAATCAAAAAAATCTTCAATGTCTTGGGGTATGATTTGGTCAAAAGAAATCCTCCAGTAGCTTCACGTCATCAATTCCCCCACGACTTCGAGCCAAGTTACTCAAAGATCATTTCCCATGTGAGCGATAAAACCATGACAAGTCCAGAGCGACTTTACGGACTACTTATGGCCACTAAGTACGTTTCTCAGAGCAAGCTTGACGGAGCAATTGTCGAATGTGGCACTTGGAAGGGCGGTAGTATGATGGCAACCGCCTTAATGTTGAGGCAGTTAGGGGATGTGAAGCGAGATATATACCTGTTTGACACCTATGAAGGAATGTCTCCACCCACGGAAAAAGATAGGTCATTTCTGGATGTCAGTGCTGAGGACTATATTGCTGACGATATGGAAGTATACATCGCACCTATTGAAGAAGTAAGAAGTAATTTGGAGTCAACTAATTACCCAAAGGAAAAGCTGCACTTTATTAAAGGTAAGGTCGAAGACACAATTCCCGAACATGCTCCAGAGAAGATAGCCCTACTCAGACTAGATACAGATTGGTACGAGTCAACGAAACATGAGCTCGAACATTTATTTTGCCGCCTAGTTTATGGTGGAGTGCTTATTATTGATGATTATGGATTTTGGAAAGGTTGCAAACAGGCAACCGATGAGTTTTTTAACAAGAGAAACATTCAAATACTTCTGAATCGTATTGATGAAACTGGCAGATTGGGCATTAAAGTTAATCCATGTTAACTCGTGAAGATGCTCAAAATACAGAGCCAGACTAATCCGGATTAAGTGGCATATTATGATTAACTTGAAGTAGTTGGGACGTAACATGAAATTGCTAAATCTAGGGTGTGGAAGTCGATATCGTAGAGACTGGACTAATGTTGACTTTCAATCATATTCTAGTCATGTTCTCTCTTGGAATTTAAAGAATGGAATTCCTTTTGATGACGGCATTTTTGACCTAGTATATCATTCCCATGTTTTAGAGCACTTCCAAAAGAGTGAGGCAAAACCATTTTTATCTGAATGTTGCCGTGTGTTAAAACCCAATGGGGTCTTACGGGTTGTGGTTCCTGATTTGGAGGAAATTGTTTCCTCATATCTAAGCGTATTGAGTAAACTAAGAAATGGCGAGGAAAGTTTAGAGCCTTGTTACGATTGGCTGATGTTAGAAATGTTTGATCAAACTACAAGAAATAGCTCAGGAGGTGAAATGCTTCGCCATCTTTTGCAGGAATCAATTCCTAACATCCAATACGTTTTGGAGCGGGGCGGAAAGGAGATGATAGATATTGTCAATAGCAAGAAGAGTTATTTTCATGACTCTTTAAAGGAAATGGAACACTTCAACTTGGTATCCTTGCTCAGAAAAATTCGTTTTGTCGTCAAAAATCCAAAGGAAATTAAGAGGTTTTTGATCAAGTTAATTCTTGGGCAAGAGTATGAGGCGTGGGAGATCGGAAAATTTCGATTAAGTGGTGAAGTTCATCAATGGATGTATGATGAATTTTCACTTGGTCGGTTGCTCTCACAGTCAGGATTCGATCAGATTAAAAGAGTTTCACCTTTCGATAGTTCATTAAGTGAATGGCAGAACTATAATCTGGATATCGAGTGTGACGAGAAAGGTGAGATTGCTGTTTACAAACCCAACTCATTAATCATGGAAGGTTTAAAATCGTGACTGTTGTAAGCCCACTGTCTGGAACTGAAAATGTCAAATTACTTAAAATCTTCAGTAGTGAGGAAGTTGCGAAAAGATGGATAAGTGATTTTTCGATAGATATCCTATGCGAACTCCACAATATCTCTTCGATAGAACACTACCAATGCCGTGATTCCCAACTGGAATTCTTCGTACCACTCAAACTTGAAGCTTCACCATGGCTTTATGAGCAGTTGCAGAAATTCGATTGGTATTATATGTCAGACAAATGGGAGTATGACCGCGCCTTAGATGACTTGACAGGAATACATAGGATTTGCGAGATAGGCTGCGGCTCTGGAAGGTTTTTGGATCGTCTTGCTAAGACAGGGCACAGTAATGTGGAAGGGTATGAGACAAACTTAGCGGCCGTTGAGGAATCTCGAAGACTAGGTTTAACTGTGTTTCCTGAGATTCTTGCATCGGGTAAATGTAACCGCCAAGCCTACGATGCAATTTGTGCTTTTCAGGTTTTAGAGCATGTTGCCGATCCATTAGGATTCCTGATGTCACTTTGTCAATACTTAAATGTTGGTGGTAAGTTGATTTTGTCTGTACCCAATGCCGCTTCATTTACTCGATTGATCGACTACAATCTACTAGATATGCCTCCCCATCATATGACACGATGGCGCAAAGAGTCATTTATGTTTCTAGAGCAAGTCTTACCTTTAAAGGTAATCAAAACCTTAGTCGAACCCTTGGCTGTTTACCACGTTGATTATTTCCTCAATGCACATATCTCTCGCTTGCCCAGGGTGAAGTTGGCAAATAAGTTATTAACTAAGGTAATCCGCAAATGTGGCGGTATGGTTCTAAGGAATTCTGTATTTGCGCGAGCGATGATCAATGGACATACGCTTTATTGTGTTCTTGAGAAGACAGGCTAATGGAATACCCTAAGGTCTCGATCATCACACCGTCATTCAATCAAGCCAAGTATCTCGAGGCAACGATTAAGAGTGTCCTGTACCAGGAGTATCCAAACCTCGAATATATCATCATTGATGGTGGTTCAACTGATGGCAGCCAAGAAATCATTAAAAAGTACGAGCATCGCCTCACGTATTGGTGTAGTGAACCTGATGGCGGACAACATGATGCCATAAACAAAGGTTTTGCAATGTCTTCACGAGACACTATGGCGTGGCTCAATAGTGATGATCTTTATTTCCTATGGACATTTGAAACTCTCTCATCGGTGATGCGGGAGTTCTCTAAGGTGAAGTGGGTTAGCTCGTTACTAACATCCTTGATCGACTCCGACAGTTTTTTCCTCGGACTCTGTATAAGGTCTGACTTTAGATTTGATGCATTTCTTGATTTATCATATTTACCAAAGGTTACCTCTTGTGCAATTTATATTCAACAGGAGTCGACTTTCTGGCGAAGGGAATTATGGCTTAAAGTCGGAGAAAAAGTCGATTCAGAGATAAAGTTTGTTGGTGATTTCGAGCTCTGGTGCCGTTTCTTTGAGTTCGCGAAACTGCACGGCATAGATTCGCTACTCACATCTTTCTGCAAACATAAAGAACAAAAGACGCAAGACTTTGAACCATATAAACTTGAAGCGATGACTGCGCTGATCAAGCACAGGGGGAAGAACAAGTGTAATCCATCCGTAGTGTGGAATGGGATCTTTTTATTAAGGTTAGACAAATCACTTGAATATTTTCCATTCATTAGAAAGAAACTAGGTTGTTCAAGAAGAAAAATATACAGAGCATCTGGATCGGAAAAGTCAACGGGTTGGAAGGAATACAGTTATAACTTCTTCCCTTACACTATCTTAAATGGTAAGATTTACCTATGAATATAACGCACGTAAGCTACAGCGACCTTGAACATGCTGCCGGAGGATCAATTGCCGCTTATCGTCTGCACTACAGCTTAAAGAAGGCAGGAATCTGTTCATTTATTTTATCTGCAGTAAAACTACAGATTCTTCTGATACACAGACAATTACCAGAAATTATTGGATGGAACTAGGAATCAAGTTCTTAACTTCGCGTTTAGGACTGAATGATATTCATTGCATTAGTACCTTTTCCATTCCCAAATTAAAGATGGTACAGCATGCTGATGTGCTTAATTTTCATATTCTTCACAGCAACTACTTTAGCTACTTAGCGCTGCCGAAACTACTGCGCGGCAAAGCAGGCGTATTTACACTCCATGATATGTGGAATTTCACAGGACATTGCGCTTACAGCTACGACTGCAAGCGATGGGAAACTGGCTGTGGAAAATGCCCTTACCTATCCATTCAACCGCAGGTAAAAAGGGACTCAACAGCCTTAGAGTGGCGACTAAAGCAAAGGATTTATGGTCAGATTGAACGGGGAGCAGTGGTATGCCCAAGTCAATGGCTTTCTGGCTTAGCACAGCGTAGTATTCTTAATCGCTTTCCAATTTACACTGTTCCTTATGGATTAGACTTGGATGCCTACCGTCCACTAGATCGGGATACTTCTCGACGATTACTAGGGATTGATCAGAATAAGTTTGTGTTGCTATGTGGGGCTGCGAATCTTAAGGATACTCGAAAGGGTGGTGACTTACTGATGCAGGCATTGCAGATGCTGCCTTTAAGTTTGAAGTCTGAGATTTCCTTGCTTATCCTTGGCTCAGGCGGAGGTATCTTTAAGGAACTTGAAATGATTGAAGCAATGCCCCTAGGTTATGTCAGCAGCGACCGCTTAAAGTCGGCAATTTTTTCAGCGGCAGATTTATTTCTGTTTCCCACACGAGCTGATAACTTACCCCTAATCTTGCAAGAGAGTATGGCCTGTGGCACACCCATGGTGTCTTTTGACATCGGTGGAGTGCCGGATTTGGTTCGTCATGGCATCACAGGTTATCTGGCAAAGGCCGAAGATGCACAAGATTTTGCCGCTAAAATAGTGCAGTTACTTGAAGATCCTGAATTGAGACAGCAGATGGCAAAAAATTGTCGCGCGATCGCGGAAGCAGAGTATCCGCTAGAGTTACAGGCTAAGCGCTATATCGAGATCTATAAAAGCCTTAGATGATATATGCGAATTCTGTTCATTGCACCATTCTCACCAGCAAATACCTCTGCAGGTAAATTAATTTTATATCGTCACTTTCATCGAGCACCACAGTGTGTAATAGGAGTCATCAGCGGAGATTCAGAAAATCATAAATTCCATGCTGTCATTAGACCCCATAGACTATTGGAGAGGCTGACACGAACAAGATTAGCTCCCTATATTAATGGAATAGTCCACTGTGTTGATGCCTTCTACGATCGACGCTCTGTTGCCCGCGTTATGAATGGAACATCTTGGGATTTGGTTTTAACGATTGCCGAGGGTTGGCAGTGGCATGTTGCCCTTAAAGTTTCTAAAAGGCTTAATCTGCCTTTAGTAACGATTTTCCATGATTGGTGGCCTGAGGTTGTTGAACTTCCAAGCTTTGCTCAAAGATTATTTGAAAAAAGAATTCATGATTTGGCAGCTGCTAGCAAACTAATCTTCTGCGTGAGCGAGGGTATGAAAGCGCGACTAGGAAATAAAGCAAAATCAGTTGTCCTGTACCCAATACCCAACCAGTTATCAGTCCCTAAGAAACCAATTCGATTTCAAAGTAAGCATTTCACTCTAGCTTATGCTGGAATGCTTAATAGTATTTTCGCTACTTCATTACATTCTCTAAGTAAATTTATAGCTGGAGAATCTTCCTTAGAACTCCGCTTATTCGGAGGACAACCGGAGTGGGAAACGCCTTTTTATCGTGGGTTTGTAACGCGATCGCAACTTGAGGATGAACTTAGCCAAGCGGATGCGCTACTTGTGGTGGTGTCCTTTGATTTAAGGCGGCGTGTATGGGCAGAAACAAGCTTTCCATCCAAATTGGTGGAATACTGCTGTTTTGGGCGACCCATCATCCTTTGGACACCGGAATACAGCGCCGCGGCCGTTTGGGCCAAGACGCACGGAGCGGCAATGGTGGTAAGCCAGGCAGAGCCGGAGGCAGTTTTGGAGGCGATCGCCCGACTTAAGGGTGATCCCCAGCAGCAGCAAGAATTCGGACAAAAAGCTCGACACATGGCAGAAACATTGTTCCACCCGGATCGCATTCAGGAGCAATTTGTGCAAGGATTAGAGCGCGTTGTAGGGGAATGGCGAGGGCAGCATGGCTAGGGCATTGTTACCAAAGGTCTTTAATCAAGAGGTTGATCGGGCATTACTTGGACTTTTTAACTTCTTGCCAGTGCGCCTAGCTAAACGAATTTTGTGGTTGCTACATCAAAATCCCCAATTAGGTGATCGCTGGGGCTATGTTATTCGTCAGTTTCACTACTATGAGCCATTTCCAGAACCAGAGTTGTTAAGATCTGAAGTGATTTTGCAACGCCGAGAATCCCGTGCTGTTTCGTGGGATTTACCGGCACAAAAAGAACTCTTATCAGTTCTGACGAGTTACGGCAATGAGGTGGAGTTAATCAGCCAACAAAAACAGTTTGATTTTCATAATGATTTATATTATGAGCTTGATGCGGCAATTTATTACGCTTTAATTCGTCATCTGCAACCCAAAAAAATCATTGAAATCGGCTCGGGTTTTTCTTCCCAGATGGCGGTGCTTGCCATTGCCCAAAATCAGCAAGGCGAGATCGCCTGCATTGAACCCTACCCCCAGACTTGGCTGACAGAGCTAGGGAATCGGATTACTTTGCGATCGCAGAAATTATCTGAAGTACCCCCGGAAATCTTCCAGCAATTGCAGCAAAACGACATCCTGTTCATTGACTCAACCCACACTGTGCGATTTCAAAGTGATGTATGCAAGGAGCTGCTAGAAATCATGCCTTTGCTCAATCCTGGGGTGTGGATCCACTGGCATGATGTGTTCTTTCCCTACGACTACCCTACGCGCTGGTTGATAGAGGAGCGGCGCAATTGGAGTGAGCAGTATATGTTGGAGGCATTCTTGGCATTCAATAACCATTTTGCAGTCAGGTTAGCCAATCATTGGAGTTCCCTAGAATTCCCAGAACTATGTGCTGCCCTGTGGCCGGGGGTGCGTCAATGGCAAGGAAAAACTCACCAATGTGGCGGATTTTTGTGTCAGAAGATTGCGTAATGGCACCACGGCTTTTGTATTTTTGTTCGGCAACTAGGGGGGGTATTGCGGACTATGCCCATGCCCAAGCTACGGCGATCGCCCGCAGTGGGATCGAAGTAATTTTTTTGACTTCACCAAGCTATCGCCCCCAGGATAGCGTTATGTATATAGTTGATACCTCATTACCTGAAATGAAGGATTGGCCATTACCATCCAAGATCTTGTTAGCCGTCAAGATCTGGGAAGAGCAGCAGGTTTTACATCGAGCAATCATTCTTTATCAAACTCAAAATGTTCTGTTTGCTACCTACTCAGAATATCTGGCTCCTCTGTGGTGTAAGCACTTAGAATCATTATCACGACAGCAGGTATGCTTTGGAGCTGTTGTCCATGATCCCTGTCGCACCTATCAAGTTGGGCCGCGCTGGTGGCATCGTTGGTCTATTGCCTGTGGTTATCGTTTCTTGCAGGAAGCCTTTGTCCATGAAGCGATTGCATTGGATACCGTTGAGCCGATGCCGCACCTAACAACAACCGTTATTCCCCATGGCACCTATCAGTTCCCCCCAGCGCAAAAAGCAAGGGACGAGGTTCGTGAATGCTTCGAGATCCCTAAGAGTGCCACCCTTCTGCTAGCCTTTGGGCAGATTCGGGATAACAAAAATTTAGACTTGGCAATGCGGGCGATCGCCCAGTTTCCAGAACTTCATCTTCTTATTGCCGGCAGGGTTGTTTCCCAAACCCAAAAACCTGTTTCCTACTATCAAGCATTGGCCGAGGAGCTTGGTATTTCCCATCGCTGCCATTGGCTACTCAAACATGTTCCTAATCATGAAATTGGTGACTTATTCCAGGCTTCAGATGTGGTCTTGCTAACCTATCGGTCGGATTTTTCTTCGGCTAGCGGTGTGCTTAACCTTGCGGTTGCCTATCGGCGACCCTGTTTGGCATCTGCCGGGGCGAGCAACTTAAGAACTGTGGTTCAAAACTATAATTTGGGGATCTTTGTTGAGCCGGATTCTTGGCAGTCAGTTAGGGATGGCATCCAAGCATTTTTGGGTTCTCCCCCTGAGCCTAAGTGGGCGCTTTACGAAGCGGAGCAATCTTGGGAGCGTAATGCAGAACTAGTTTGCTCCCGTATGTTTAGAGCACATCATGAATCCTAGGTTGTGGGCGGGGAGTATTCTTAGCTATGGCTATAACTTTCATGTCAGTAATATTCCATCCCGGCAAATTAGATCTATTTACCTCCGTGCCTACTTGGGCGGCTATGGCGACGGCGCAGCTGTGCAGATGGGCTGTCGGTTCTTGAATGGTAAAAAAGTTTTTTTAGGCGATCGCACGGTGATCAATTTCTCCTGTTTACTGGATGGACGCAAATATGAAATCCGAACAGGTCATGATGTTTCGATTGGGCCCGAGGCAACCATTCTGACCTTGGGGCACGACCCCCAGTCGGCAGATTTTTCCGACCGCGGTGGAGATGTCCTCATCGGCAGCTACGTTTGGATTGCCTATCGGGCTATCATCCTCCCTGGCGTTACCCTCGGTGACGGGGTGGTGGTGGCAGCGGGGGCGGTGGTGACCCGCTCCTGTGAGCCGTTTAGTATTGTGGCGGGTTGCCCTGCCAAAGTCATTGGCTACAGAAATCCTGACCTAACATACCGGTTGGAATACGCGCCGTGGCTTTTATAGAGTTCCTATCAAGCCTAGGTCTTACGGCTGACGTAGCCGCCAATGACAACTGCCAGTGTGGAAATCACCACGATTATCAGCAAATTATTCCGCGTCCACCACAGAAGGTTGCTAAAAAAGAAGCCAATTTCGCGAAAAATTACCGCTGACAGATACAGCAATCCAACCAGTACTGCCAATCCGATCAAAATTTTGACTAGGGGATTCATGGATGCATCCGGCTGATTTAATCCAATCCTATCACGGTGGTCGCCAGAGCCTTAATCTGCTCAAGAACCTCCCTCAGGGAAAGGTGATGGGCACGGGCGATCGCCACGCAGTCCTCATATTCTGGTTGAACGGTGGGGTGGTACAACGGGGGACGACGACACACCTTAACCCGCACCGAGCCATAGGGAGTTTCGACCCAATGAATGCTGCGGGGCAAAACGAAGCGCTCTTCGAGGCGGTAGCGAATCCCTAGGGTGGTGGTTTCTTGAAAGATGCGATCGCGGCAGTTGGCGACTAGGGACGGCGGACAGTGGATGGTTAAAAGGATACCAATTCGCGATTTTTTCATGGCTACGGGTTGGCTGAACACCTCGTAGGCCCCCATGATGAATAGCTCTTGACTTAGATAGGCCAAAACCTGAGGGGAAAGGTCATCAACTTGGGTCTCAAGAATGGCGATCGCCTCGGTAGGGACATCTCCCCCATTTACT
>JAAUUH010000170.1 GCA_012031145.1 Oscillatoriales cyanobacterium SM2_2_1
TCACCCCAGCCCCTCTCCCAGGGGGGGAGAGGGGAGCCGGAGTTTCTTGTTCCCCTTCTCCCTGCTTGGGAGAAGGGGTTAGGGGATGAGGGTCTTTCCGATACACCGGTTCCGCCGTCAGCACTGCCACTTCCAAAAACGGCGGCGGCGATTTGCGGTTTTTCTCCATGATTTCGCGGGGGATTTGCACGAGCTTCAGCTTTACGCCGAGTTCGGTTGCCAGGGCGTTGACCAACAAATGCAAGTCCATTTCAAATTCCCAGGCGAGGCAATAGCATTCGCGTCCGCCAGCAGCAGCGGTGGCTTGGGCAACGGCTTTGGCTTCGTCGCGGGTAAACATGGAGTCGATGCCATCGACATGGCAAAATGCCCCAGCTTTGCGCCCATGCAGCAGCGGTGAGGGGGCACTGGTGAGGACTTCAGCCCGAAAGAATTCCAGGATGACGCGGCGGTGTTCGGTGTCGGCTCCTTGCAGGCGCTCTTGCTGCCACCATTGCCGCTCGTAGCGCCCCAGGTTGTAGACATCGAAAGCACGGTAGGGTTTGCCGTCTTTGTGCAGGGTGCGCTGGAGTTCGATCAGGCGTTTGCGGGAAGTGTGGATGGCGAAGCGCCCCAGGTCTGCCATGATCCACTTGCGACCGAGGCGTTCGGCAACGGCTCCGGTGGTGCCACTGCCACAGAAGAAATCAGCGACGAGATCGCCTTCGTTGGAAGCAAGATTGATAATGCGTTCTAGCAGTTTTTCTGGCTTTTGAGTAGCGTATCCAGTCCCCTCTAAACTTGCACTTTGAATAGCTGAAACATCTGTCCATAAATCTTGGATAGAAACTCCAGGCATCTCATCTAAATATCTTTTATAACGCCAATCATCACCGCTTTTGCTCTGTTCTAAACGACCTTCAGCATAAAAGTTTTTTCGATGCGCTCTTTAGAATAGCGCCAATATTTAGTTACACCACGAAACTCATAATTAGGATTTCCTTTACTTGCCCCCCAGGACCACTGGTATTATCTAAAGCATAGCGACGGTTAGTTTTGGCTCAATGTGTTTGTAGAATTTGGCAATATAGTCATCAGAGTAAGGCTCATATTGCATATTCCAAGTAAACTCTTCACTTTTTGAGTACAGCAAGATTACATCATGTAATCGCCCCAAGTGTTTTGAACCCTGTCCTATGTCACTGTGAGCAGCTTGTCTTTTCCAAATAACTTGATTTAGGAATTGAGTGTTTCCGAAAACGTCATCAAGAATTGACTTGACTTGATGAGAGACAAACCAACCTATATGAACATAAATTAAACCTTTATCACTGAGTAACTCTTTAGCAAGAACAAGTCGTTCGTAAATCATTTGCAGAAAGGAATCTGTACCTTTCCCCCAAATATCACGATAAGCGACCATCTCTAAGGTGGATTGCTCCTTTTCAATTGCTTCGCTCTAGTCTCCGATCGCCACACTCATCGAAAAATCCGCGCCCACATCAAACGGTGGATCGATATAAATTAAATCCACCTTTCCCTTAAACTCTTGCAACAGCGAAGCCATCACCAGTTTATTGTCACCCCACACCAACCGATTCCTAAAATCATCCACCCTCGGCATTGCACATCCGGCAATATCCACCTCCCGGCGATTGCCATACTCGTCATACTTGCCCTCCCACACCAACTCTGTCCGCATCTGCGACAACGGATGAGGATTGTGGAGACCATAGAGGGGTTGCTGGGTCATGGATTTTTAAGGTAAAGGCTGAATGAGTAGAGGTTGGAGAAGTCGAAAAACATCGGGCAGGTTTACATCAACAATCTCTCTAAGAACGTCAAGATCGATTTCATCATACTTGTGAACTACCACATCACGCAGCCCTGCCATCTTCTTCCAAGGAATTTCTGGGTGGCGATCGCGTAACTCATCAGATAAGCGTTTAGTTGCTTCATCAATGATCGTCAATCTACGAATCACGGCATCTTGATCTTTTGAGTTATTGGCAAACTGACTCCAGTTAGTTGCTTCGAGGTACTCAAAAATCAGACTGATAGAGTCTAAAATATCAATGAGCGACTGCTGATCCCTTTGCATAAATTACCTGTGCTGATTCAAGAATAGTGCTACGCCGCAACCAATTACGACTGCTTTGGACAGCATTTTTACTTACACAATCTACTGTTCGGGCAAATAAAATCTCTAATTCTTCTTTCATATCAAAAATTTCAAACCCATATTTTGCTTGAGGTAGGTGAGTATAAAGAACATCAATGTCACTCGGATCATCACCTCCGGCACGAAAGTCCTCCCGCAAAACTGAACCAAAAAGAGCTAGCTCTTCAATTTTCCATTTTTCGCAAAAACAGCAATTGCCTCAGGTGTTGTGTTGAGGCGTTGATAAATCTTCTGCATCGACACCGCACCTTCGGCAATATCCACTTTGCGGCGATTGCCATCCTCGTCATACTTGCCTCCCACACCAGTTCCGTCCGCATCTGTGACAATGGATGGGGATTGTGGAGGCCATAGAGGGGTTGCTGGGTCATGATTAAGACAAAAGGTAAAAGTAAAAAGGCAAAAGGTTGGTAGTGACGACTTTAGCCGTTTCTCGGCATTAGCGGTTCACTGAAGTGAACACTACGGACAGTTAGCTAGCGAGGCTCAATTCATAGTGCAGGGCAAGAACTTCAGTGGGTTGCAGCACTGCCATGGCATATTCTCGACCCTGAAGATCGGCAAATTCCACCAAGTAACGGGGCAATTCCCCGGGGTATATCTCAACAATAGTGCCTACCTGCCCAATCGGTAGCTGTTGAATTGATTGGTATGCAGGTTCAACTAAGGTGAGGCGATCGCGGGCGATCGGCGTTATATTAGCTACGGTATCAAGGGTTGCTAGTGTCATAGTTCTTATCTGATAAATGCAGAAACTAACCGGGGGTTGGGTTGGGTTGTCTTAATTTCCCACAGAGTCCTCAGGATAATGGCATCCTGGCGATCGGGAATTTCCCAGTCAACTTTATATAGTTGACCAAACTCAGTGCTATCTTGCTGAATCACCTCTCCTTCAATGGCTGCTTGTATAATCAATTCTCGCAAATCATCCGCATTCTCCACTGTGATTCCTAACGCTGAAGCAAAGACCTTCGCCTTGTGTTTGCCTGACGAATGATTTGAATTTAGACAGTAATCTGTTAGCTTTTCCGTAGGAATAATGGCAAATTCTCCATTCGGTAGCTTCATAGACTCACCACACTCATCGAAAAATCCGTACCCACATCAAAGGTTGGATCGATATCAATCAAATCCACCTTGCCCTTAAACTCTTGCAACAGTGAAGCCATCACCAGCTTATTGTCACCCCACATCAACCGATTGCGATCGCGCAGCGTCTCCGTAGGAGATAAATCATCCACCCGTGGATTCTGCTGCTCAAAGTGCGTCAACTGCTGAGTTGCCGCCGCCTCTCGCCAAGGCTGCGCCAAGCAAGGGAACGGCTCATCAATCCCCTCAATCTTTTGCAACGGCATTGCACAGCCCGCAATATCTACCTCCCGCCGCTGCCCATCCTCGTCAACCTTGCCCTCCCACACCAATTCCGTCCGCATCTGCGACAACGGATGAGGGTTGTGGGGGCCATAGAGCGGTTGCTGAGTCATGGGGCGATGGGGGAAAGCATTGAGCTGCCCCAAATTATAGCAACCGTCAGAAAATTTGCCCTGATTAAAGCGGGAGGGCTATTGGGCGGTGAAGGGAGTTGGGTTGGAGGGCGATGGGGCGA
>JAAUUH010000171.1 GCA_012031145.1 Oscillatoriales cyanobacterium SM2_2_1
CTCACCTATTCTGTACTACTTCTAGGGCGACTTCTATCGTTAATGAGGAATTATGGTGGGCAGATTCCGGGGTTCTGTTGTTTGGTCTTGAAGCTCTCACACTATATAGGAAGCGAGTGTTATAACATTTATCTAAGGGATGATCTAAGCGGAGAAGATTGCTTGCTCGGTACTCCCGATTGCGTACTTAGGAAGATTACTGAATGGCGACTTTTGTGCTTTGAATTTAAACGAGGTTTTGAAACTAGAGCCGTCTATAATTTATTGTGACCACGAGTTACTTCCTTCTGACTGGAAGAAAGCTGTGATTTCAGACTTTCTAGACAGTTGGTTAAAGAAAATGTTTGTACAAGTGACTAAGAAACGAAGACTACCTGAGTATTGGATTGAAAGTGATAATCCTGAAGATGATCTATTAGAAAACTCGTTCTATTAGGCATGATCAAAAATAAGTTGTCACATAACCGTGGAGGAGACCCTGCTGCGATCGCTCTTTGAAGATCCAGTTGAGAGGTTTAGTGGTTGCAAGAAAAGGGCTACGGTGCGGTCGTCCACTCCATCTCGGTTTCATTGGTAGGGTTAGTTTAGGGGGCGATCGCAGTTCAGTGTCAGGTTCACCTAGATGGGGAGGGCGATCGGGATAGAGAGTGACTCCGTTGGCAGGCTAACAATATGCCCTGAGTCCGACGAAGTCAAGGGGATTAATTTGTAATATATTTTCGATGTTTTTTTGTCTTTTCTAGACTTTCTTTTTTCGCCTTCTTCATCAAAAGAATTGCAGCACAAGTGTCTCAGGATTGAGTTCATTTTTTACTAAATCCCGTTCTCAAAAGCCTATGTCTTTCATCTTTTTTGTTGTTTATTTAGCTTCTTGTTTCGTTTCCTCTGAGATCGCCAGATTTTGTACGAGTGGAGAACCTTTTCGTTTCAACGCCATCAAATATTTCACTTCGTCATAAGGCTGATTGTCTTGCCAGCAGCGGAAGACAATGCGAATCCACTTGAATGCCAGCGCCCGGATCGCAGTTTGATGGGTTTTCCCCTTTTTGCGTTGCATTTGATAGAATGCTTCCGCCCAAAAGGAGTATTTTGCGCGTTTGCAATGCCCATTCGACAAAGGTTTGTCTGAGAAATTTGGGACAACTCCAACGCCAATGCACCCAGGATTTCTGTCCACTACTCTCTTTCACGGGTGCAATTCCGGCATAGCGCAGGAGATCTTGAGCACTTTGAAAGCGAGAACGCTGTTCTCCAAAGGCAACCAGTAATCGAGGGGCTAGTTGAGAACCGGCTCCCGGCAGTGCGGCAAACAAGGCGGCATCGGGGTGCGTGACAAACAATGTCTCAATTTTGGCATCAAAAGCGGCAATGCTGGGCAGCAAGACTTTTAACTGGGCGATCAAAGCAGCCACTAGGAGTTGAAGCGGTTCGGCCACTCCTGGATCTTCGGTTAACACGACTCCTTGCTGGATTTGTTCCAGGCGGCGGTTGATGGTTTTGTTCTGCACGACATGATGGGTCTTGAAAAACTGCTTGAGATCTTCTGCGGATGCGGCTTGCGCAGATTTCAGGCTGGGATACTGGGTTAAGAAGTCGCAGAAAACTTGAGTATCTTTGTCGTCAAACCAGTCCAACACCTGGGGATAGTAACTTTTCAAAGCAGCTGTGATCCGGTTGGTCAACCGCACTTTTTCAGCCACCAGGGTGCGACGACTTTCCACGAGGTGTTGCAGCGAACGCAATTGAGCACTCCCCGGTTGCCATGCTTGCAGTTTATCGGGATGCTTCAGCAGTAGTTCCACTAAGATACGGGCATCGGTGGGATCGGCTTTAGCACGAGAAGGGGTGAACGCTTGGCGATATTTGGCGACGGTGTGGGGATTAACAGGATGAATGACTAAAAAGTCGTATTGGCAGAGTGCGTAGATCAATGGGCCGCGTTTCTGTTCAGTGCAGATGGCGATCGCCCCTTGGGGAAATCGTTTTCTGAGATCTTCGACCCAATCGGCGATCGCCTCTGGTTTAGAACCGATGACGGAGTACTCAAATTGTTGGGTGGCTGGGTCGAACAGACATAGATCATGTTTTTGGTCGGCCCAGTCGATGCCGACATAGGCAATATAAGGAGTGGTTGCAGGTGCCGGTAAAGGAGGAGATGTTTTCTGTTTCATATTGATATCCTGAAAGAACGGGACTGAGATGAGACTCGAATGCCCGACTTCAATCGAAAGAGTTATGGCAAGGTTCGAGAACGCCTAGCCCTGAGGATTCGTCAGGTGAAGTAGGGGTAAGAGGCGAGTGCGTGCGATATTGTTAGAGACATCAGATGTCGCGCCCATGCAAAGTCGTCACTCGCCTCCTCCGAGTCTGAGACAGAGTGTACTATTGATGTACTGCTCAATTTCAGCCTCGTCCCCCCATAACGCCCATGCACCCGACCGCCGAAAGGTTATCTGTTGGATTCAAGGGTTATCTGCGGCGGGTGATGGGCACCGTTAGCCCGCTCAACCGTGGAGGAGACCCTTGTGCTCAATTCTCTGAGGAGACTCAATTGGGAGCTTTAGTGGTTGAACGAGAAGGGCTACGGTGCTGTCGTCCACACCATCTCGGTTTCATTGTCAGGGTGAGTTCAGGGGGCGATCGCAGTTCAGTGTTAGATTTAGCGAGATGGGGAGGGCGATCGGGTTACATAGTGGCTTCGGTGACAGGCTAAGAGAGTGTTTGTAAATGATTGTTAAGTTGTTTCTTTTTTCCACCTTCTGCGATTATTTTCTAATCGCCGCAGCATTAACCGAATCATGCCCACGTACACCATCCCCGCATGATTCGCTGGCAATCGCTCGTAGTCTCGTGTCAGTGCTCGACCATTTTCTAGCCACGCCCAAGTCCGTTCAACGATCCATCGCTGCGGCTGCACAGAAAACCCTTTGCCCTCATGCTGGACAATCTCAAACATCACGCCATACACGGCTTCTATATCCCTCTCTAAATCGCCTTCATACCCCTGGTCTGCCAAGATCTTAGCCAAGCGTTCATAGCGCTCTAACACCCAGAACAACACCCAAGGGTCCGCTTTGACATCCGCTTGATTAGCCGCTCCCACGTGACACTTGAGAATCAATCCCAGCACATCCACCACGGCTGTGCGCTTGCGTCCTTTCACCTTTTTGTAGCCGTCAACGCCAATGTCCTCCCCCCTTTTTCTCCCAGTCGCACCGACTGGCTATCCATGATCCCTAAACTCGGTTCCTCCGCTCGCCCTTCGGACACTCGCACCGCACCGACTAAGACTTCATTGATCGACGCCCAGACCCCCACCTTCACCCACAAGCGAAAGTAGCCATACACCGTTTGCCATGCTGGAAAGTCCGCCGGGAGGTTGCGCCATTTCACCCCGTTATCCTCACGGTAAAAAATTGCATCTAACACGTCACGCACATCCACTTCCCGCAAGCGTCCGACAGGTTTATCTTGGGGCAATAAAGGTTTAATCCTTTGCCATTCTGCATCGGTTAAATCACTGCCGTAAGTTTTGAGTTGTCCCATCGTTTCATCCTCATGCAACGCCTATTTCTCATCATCTCTCTAAGCACATTCAGCAACCTCTCCCGCAATGTTTGTTTACAAACATACTCTCATCAATCAACGCATCCAATAACGGTCTCACCTCAGCGATCAAGCCTTTACTTTTCGCTTCGACTAAGATTCCGAGGATACCTGTGTAGCGAAGATTTAGCCTGCTTGCAACTAGCCGACCTCGGCGCTCG
>JAAUUH010000052.1 GCA_012031145.1 Oscillatoriales cyanobacterium SM2_2_1
TACACCCCAACTAGAGCAGCCTGCGGTGATGATCGGACTCATTCGTCAGATTTTGCCCCTGCTTGAGCTAGATTTTTAAGTAGTCATTGATCAAGAAATTAAGGAGTAGGCTATGAAAAAACTCTATTAGTTCGCTCACATTTTTTCCTGGCCCTTAGAATCAGTTTGCTTGCGATCGCCCGAACAGAACCAATAATGCCCCGTCCCAAAGAACTGGTTCATGCCGCCCGGAAAATTGAAGCGCTGGAGATAATGGGGGCGGGCTTCCAGTTTAGAAGAGGGCACGGATGAAAGAAGTTTGCCATTCAGGAAAATGCTAGGTATTCAACACAGTTAAGAACACAGGCGATCGGTGAAGTCCTGCCCACCGATTAAAGTAATTATTTGTGAATCAACCCCGTCTCTTCCATGAATCGACTTACCTGTATTGCCACTAATTCTGTGACAGAAGGAACATTGGGCGATTTCATGGCGTTGGATTCGACTCGCAAGGGGGCATCGTTATCGGTTTGTCATTGTTATAGCTGTGTTGTGGCTGTAAATAACTTGGTTAGGACGGGGTGCAGGTGGGATGAACCTGGTTGGGGGCTGCGCCCCCAACCCCCCTTTTCTTTCAATGTCCGAACCTACCCGAATATAGCTATGCATGGTGAGTTTTTCTGAGAATGGGGTTAGATTGGGAGGACGGTTGGAGTTCTGCTCAGATCAAAAAACTGGAACATTATGGCGGCATGGTGGCAAGGGAAGAAAGGCGAATATTGGGTGCTGGGTCAGGGTTTGGTCTTGGCGGGATTTTTTCTTGTCCCACCCATTAATGGCGTTATCCCCAGTAATAGTCGGCAATACTTGCTGGCGGGGGCAGTGCTATTGGCGCTGGTGGCGGTGTTCTTCTTGATCGGTGGACTGTGGCACTTGGGGCGAAATCTGACGCCCTTACCCCATCCTAAAGATGCTGGCACCTTAGTAACAACGGGCGTGTATGGATTGGTACGGCATCCGATCTATAGCGGTGTTATTTGCCTCTGCGGAGCCTATGGACTGGTGGCGGGGAGCATAGTCCATGGCGTCGGTACGGTGGGGGTAGGCTTGTTTTTTGTAGCTAAGGCCGGTCAGGAGGAGCGGTGGCTGCGGGAAAAATTTGCTGAATATGCCGAATATCAAGCCTCAGTGGGACAACTGCTTCCTAGGTTGTTTCGCCGGAGTCACTGAATGGGCGATGTTCGAGCCAAGTATGTCCTCCCTTGAGCAGTTTTTGCATCAAGAGATGGTCTCGGCCCTTGGGCGGGCTGGGCTATTCCTTCCTGAACCATTTCCACCTATGCAATACCCACCCCCATCCCTAGGGGGGAGGGGGCACCTGACCCATGCGTTACCCTTGACCTTAGCCGCTAAAAGCCAGCTAGCTGTAGCAGAACTGGCGCAACTTTTGAAGTCACACCTATCCGGACATCCCGACTATTGTTGTGACGTGACACCCCACTATTGGCTTACGTTTTCCCTCCATTCAAGCTTGCTTACAACCCATCTGGAGTTATTTTGGCGACAGGAATTTGGCGAACTCACCTGCGATCTCGGGCGAGAGCTATGGGTCAGCACGATTGAGAAAACAATTGAGCAAACAACTAATGGGCTGATGGAATATACCCATGCTTCCTGCTGCCGCTATTTACGCCTTGCCAGACGTCTAGCGATCCCCCACCCTTGGCATGGATCTTGGCAGTTTTGCGATGACCATCCCCAGGCGATCGCCCTAGCTCTAGTGATTTTGATGCTGTCGCGGCGGTCTTGCCAGCTCATCACTACTGCCCATGATTTTTTGAACATCTGCCCTTGGATCCACGAACCGCAGCCGATCGCCCAAAGCCGACTAGGATTAATTGCCCTAACCCAAAAAGCCCTAGCCCTTGTGGGCGGTAAGCACCTAAAGAATTACTGTGAATTGTAAAAGTTTAGACAGAACTGCTAGGATGCCCCTCGGTGATCTGCCCTGGCCCCTATGCTGAATTTTGCCGCCGCTTTTCTTAAAAAAACAAGCCCTAATGTTGCAGAACCACTCACCCGTGGGTTGGACTGCGAGAAGCCAGAGTCGCAAGCAATTATCTCCTTGCGATCGGTAAGCAAACGCTATAAAAACGGCGTGGTAGGACTGCACTGCATTGATCTGGAGGTGGGTAAGGGGGATTTTTTGTTCATCACTGGCCACTCCGGTTCTGGCAAATCCACCCTACTGAAGTTGCTTTACGGTGCGGAGCGAGCCACGGAAGGGGAGATTTATGTCAATGGCACGGAGGTGACACCCCTGCGCGGTGATGCGTTGGCGATGCTACGGCGACGGATCGGCATTGTATTTCAGGATTACAAGCTGATTCCTAACCGCACCGTGGCAGAAAATATCGCTTTTGTGCTGATGTCCCAGGGCTACACCCATCAGGAAATTGAGCGCCGCCTTCAGCCAGCCCTGCGGATGGTAGGGCTCTCCCATAAGGCCTTTTGCTTTCCTGATCAGCTTTCTGGTGGGGAGCAGCAACGCACTAGCATTGCCCGGGCGATCGTCAACACGCCGCCCCTACTGTTAGCCGATGAACCTACGGGAAACCTCGATCCGGAAAATTCTTGGCAGGTGATTAAGATCCTCAAAAAGCTTAATTCCTTTGGGGTGACGGTTGTATTGACCACCCACGATCACCACTTGGTTAAGGCCGCGGGATGTCCAGTACTACACTTGCAGAATGGCATGATTAGCACGGGCGCGATCGGGGCTTGTTGAAGTTATTTTGCTGCGTTCTGGATGGATATATTCCTGCTTCCTAGGTTGCTCCAATCTCTTGTGATTTTTTTCTTGCATGCCCCTAATATTCACTACTTTTGAGAGGGCACCCAATTATTTTTTAAATAAACCGCTACAAAAGGCTTTTGACTAATCGGCTGATAAACCCAATCTTCTTGAACTTCTTCTTGAGCATTTCTAGCGCCAGTATAATCTTCGTCTGTGGCAATCACGGCGCACAGTTGATCTTCATTGATGTCCCGCTTGGCATTTTTTGATGGATTTGCAACTTTAGTGTGAATAATTCTGATCTCACCCTTCTTCTGGAGAAGCACCCACAGCGGATATTCCCAATCATCACCGCCAATGGCTAGTCCAATATTTCGACATTGACTATCATGAATGACCCTTGCAACTTCAAGATATGGACTCCTTAATTCTTTTCGTGATCCACTGAAATAAATGTCGTCCCTAGATAATGTAAGAATCGAAGGAGAAAACTTTGAAGAGATGGAAAGAATTGGATGACGGAGAGTGATTAAAGAATAGGATAAGGCAATTAAAAATAAAATAGTTGCTATTGCACTATTAATTTTTGCTATCTTCCAGGTGCTCAATGTATAGGCAAACAGAGAAGAAATAAAGATAAAGAAAGGGACAAACAAGCGATTGATCCAGGGTTGGAATTTTAAAATGATGCAAAATAATATTAAACATGCGAGGCTGTTTGCAGCTAAAATGAAATGCCTTTTATTTCCCTTATTTTTATCCTCAAATAAGTGCGCTTTGCTAATAACATAAAAGCTAATGGTCGCGATGAGTAAATGGGTGAAGCTACCGGCAAAATCTTCAGGGGGGCAATGTATAAGAAATTTTCTTGGTAAAGAGTAATATCGGAATGAGTGATTCGAGGGTCATTAATATCTATTTGCAGTAGGTTACTGTGTAGCCACTCCAGAGCTGACCAAGGCTGAAACGGCAGATTGATCGCAATCAATCGGACAAGGTTAGAAAGAAAGGGAACGACACCAAATATTTCATTGCGCGTGCTGTAGTCGGTACCAACAGGATTGCTGAACAGTTGGTAATTCCTTAGGAAATAGGGCAAGGGGATGGCTAGAGTCAGTGTCGCAAAAACAGTAAAATTAGCAATCTTGGTTTTGAAAGAAGGAAGTTTATCTTTGATCAACCGCAACAAGAACAGACAGAAGGTGGGCAGACCAAATACGTAGGCAGTGGGCTTAGTTAAAATGGCTAAGCCAAGGGTCAATCCAATCCAAATGAGGTCAGATCGTTTGTAGGTGTTGGTTCGGATAATGAAATAAAGAAAGCACACCAACCAATAGGACACGGCTAGGTCGGTCTGGGTTGTGGTGGACTGCAAGATCGCCATGGGAATAGAGGCAGTGATGAGTCCCCCAAGCCACTCATACTCCTGTTGATCTGACCCAATCAAACGTTGAACAATGAGGGTGGTGACAAGAATGCAGCCAAAGTAAGCAAGCCATTGCACTAAATTTGCCAAATAATCACCACCAGCTAAGAACTGCAGGTGCATGACTAAATAGCCGGCTCCTGGGGGAAGAGAGACTTGCCTAAGAATGTGGGTTGGGTAATGTTCGACACTGCGATTTTGCATCCAGTGCATCACCCGCGACATGTGATAAGTCATGCTGTCCCAGTTATCGGGGGGGGCAATTAGTGCGGTAGCGAGGGTAATGAATAGGACGCTAGCGATCGCCCAGAATACATAAACTGAAAGCTGCCGTTCGCCAAGGCTTGCTTTGAATTTACCAAGATAAAACTGAGACCCAAGTAAATGGTTGCTTTTGTATAGATAGATGACCAGAGCGATATTGACGGCAAGGGCACCAATCCAAAATGATAAAATCGGGGCTAAAACCAATGATTGGCTGATGCTCAAGCCTTCAGTGAGCAAGGCGATAAGTATGGCATAGATAATTGTTGTTTTAACCCATGAGGCTCGAACCTCCCGGGTCAAGGCACTGAGAATAAAGAATGTGGAAGCGAATGAAAGAAATAAAACCAAGGCAGCCATTGATCGACTCAACTTTATAGATGTGTTTTTATCGACTATACAGGATGCAAGGCATCACCCCGATTTGATTGGTGCCACTTGAGATCTGAAGTAGATGAGTTGTAATTCTGTCAAACAAATGCTGTTAAACAGCGGACAGGAAATGGCGCACAAGTGTCCATACTTCCATGCTGATAAGAATGCCGAGGGCAATGAAAATCCCAATATTGAGAATAGCTTTAATACGATTCATTTTTTGATACTGTCTTGATTCCAAGAACTTGAAAATATGGATTTGATTGCAATAAAGTGCCCTCCCCAGTTGCCAAGAGAGGGCTGATTTCTTTTAAGGATTTAGGAACTGAATGTCGTTGAATTCGATTTCGTAAACAGTGGTTTGCCCCTGCTCTTGGCTATGGACGATTTGTTTGGTCATCACGTAGTAGCCGTTGATGGGCTCATAGATATCTTGAAACTTGGTTTGACGCACGATCTCGTTGGTCTGGGGGTTGCGGAAAACAGCGTTGTAAATACTGGAAATATAGCCAGAACCAGTGTCAAGTTTTTCGAGGTGGTTAATGGTGAAGCCGATACGACCCATTACACGGCTGACGAAGACAATTTGGCGATCGCGCACTTTGTAGTTGGAGCCCATACTGTCGCCAGAAACCAGGATTTCATAGGCTCCGGTGTCATCGGTTTGACCGAGCTGGAAGGTGCTTTTGCCATGGGCTTCCGCAAAGGATTTTCGTTTGCGGTGGGTGACAACATCCCGCAATTGGTTGGTCAGCCATTCCTGCCCAATGTCTACGGTAACGGTTTTGGTGGTGCCATCGGGGGCGGTGCTGGTGCGGGTAGTGGGCTGGGGTTCGTCCATGGTGACGGTGACGCTAAGGTCAGAAGCAATGGTGGCTTTACCGGTGCGCCGATCGCCATTGATCGAAATGCTGACAGTGGCGACGATGCCAGGAAACGATTCATCCCAGGTGTAGCGGTTTTCGTAGGCTTCGCGGAACAGTTCTTGGGCAGTGAGGGTGGCAGTCATAGGCTTGGTGGCTTACTTAGCTATGGGTCGTTTGTATTGTACTGACTTTGGGCATAGGCGATCGCGCTGGCGGTGTCCGTGACTAGCCCCTCGGCTTGGGCTAGACGGATGGCGCTGAGCAGGGCACCGATTTTGGGGCTGTTTTTCAAGTTGAGGGCTGCTTTGAGGTCGTGGCCGGTGACAAGGGTGGGGGGGTGGGCAATAGGATTAGCAGGGTCGCACCAAATATCGAGCCACGGTTGTAGCTGTGTCCATGGGCAACCATCGGCAAGGGCGAGGGTGATCAGGGCCGGGGTAAGTTCCCCAACGATGGTGAATAGTTCGTACTGAGCGCGAATGGTGGGGCTGATCAGGGCTGATTGCAATTGGGGGAAATGCCGCAGCAGGGTCATAACCCAGCGTTGCTCGGTGCGGCTCAGGGCGAGGGGATCGAGGGTGGTGGCGTGGTGAACCAGAGCCGTGAGGTGTAGGATCCAACGGGCAGGACGATCGCTGGTCAGCAGTTGATCAAAGTAGTGTTTGAGGGCGGGGGCGTAGTGCTCTATTTGGGCGATCGCCCCTGTCATTTGCCGGAGTCGATGCCCGTTTAGGGCGGGAGTGGGCAACCAAGCTTCTAAAACGCCATCCCCAATGGCGGCAAGCAACCACTGGGGGCCGAGGGGGGCAGTGAGAAGGGCAAAGAGTTCGGCACGCACGCGGTCGGCGGCAATCGCTCCTAACTTCAGTCCATGGTTGCGCAGATGGGCATGGGTAGCCGGATCGAGGGTAAAGTTCAGTTGGGCTGCCTGTCTGTAGGCACGCAGCAGTCGGAGGGGATCGTCGATCAGGTTATCGGGGTGTACCATGCGAATGCACTGCTGCCGAAGATCCGACTGCCCATTGTGGGGGTCAAAGGTGTGGGGCACAGCAGAGTTCTCCGGGAAAACAAGGGCGATCGCATTCATGCAAAAATCCCGCCGCGCTAGATCCGCTGCCAAGCTATCCCCCATTTGGGTTGCCATATCCACGGTTGTGGTGGAAAACACCAGTCGGGCAATCTGCCGCTCTGGATCGAGAACCACAAATCCTGCCCGATGCCGCCGGGCGATCGCCTGGGCCGTAGCCATGGCATTAATGGGCAGAACCCAATCAAAGTCATGGCGGCGACTAAGGGGGCGCTGCAGTAGGCGATCGCGCACCCAACCCCCGACCAAATAAACTGGGCGCGGCAATTCCGATAGGTCAAAGGGTAGCAAGTCCAGATGCCAATCCACAACAACTCCAAAATCCGCCACAATAATCTCACCTATCCTAAAGCCATGACCGAACCCGCTATTAGCATCATCATGGGCAGCGATTCCGATCTGCCCACCATGGAAGGGGCGATCGCCATTTGTGAGCAATTCGCAGTCCGCCACGAAGTTGCCATTATTTCCGCCCACCGCACCCCACTCCAGATGGTGGAATTTGCCACCACCGCCCACACCCGCGGACGCAAAATTATCATTGCTGGTGCTGGGGGTGCTGCTCACCTGCCCGGCATGGTCGCTGCCCTAACGCCCCTTCCGGTTATTGGTGTTCCTGTTCCCAGTAAACACCTTCAGGGATTAGACTCCCTCTATTCAATCGTGCAAATGCCTAAGGGTATTCCTGTGGCCACTGTAGCGATCGCCAACGCCGAAAATGCCGGATTGCTGGCGATTCAAATGCTCGCGGTGCACGATGCCCAGCTTCAAGAAAAGATTCTCACCTACCGCCATCAACTAACGCAAATGGTGCAAGAAAAGCAAGAAAAACTCCATCAAATCGGCGCTAGCGAATATCTAAAGCAACAGAAATCTCGCAATATTACGTAATATTAAGCAGCGACATCAAAAAATTAAAAATTAAATAATTCTGCGTTTCATCAAAAAAAGATTAACCTTGTCTAAGATGGGGGCAACTTTTTGCTAATTAAGCGACTCACACCCGAAAGGATCGCGTTTATCTATGGAACATTTGCAGGATCAAATTCTTGAACTCAAACAGCAAGTCCTACGCTTGTGCCAGATGGTCGAAGAATTGCCGCAACGCCTCAATCAGGGAGTCGAAGTCACTCCTGAGCTTGTGGCAAGGGAACTTCATGGCGATCGCGAAATCTCCATTGAGTGGCAAATTCGCAAGCTATATAATCGCATCGCTGAACTCGAAGACGAACTGCTGATGAAAGACGCCCTGCTCAATCAGCGGAGCCTCCGCTAGCAGCTATTAATTAATGAATTATGAAAAAATATCGCCCTAATGTTGGCATTGTCGTCTTCAATCGCCACGGAGAGGTGTTGATGGGCGAGCGAATTGGATTACCTAATTCATGGCAATTTCCCCAGGGGGGTATCGATGAAAAAGAGGAACCCCAGACTGCCATGATCCGTGAGCTCTATGAAGAGGTAGGAATTGCGGTGAGTACCGAAGTAGCAGCCACAAGTTCAGCAACAAAATCGGGATTTTTGGTGGGTAGCATTGGCGAATGGATGTACTACGACTTCCCCGATCAGCTACGGGCTTCGCTGAAGGGCATTGCAGCTACCTATGACGGTCAAAAGCAACAATGGTATCTCGTTTACTGGGACTACCCAGCAGATCAGTGCCTCCTAGACATTCACGAGCGTGAGTTTCACCAAGTGCGCTTTATCCCTTTTGCCGAGGGTATTTCCTACGCGGTTGACTTCAAGCGTGCCGTCTACGAGCAGGTGTATATCCGATTTCAGCCTCAAATTGAGCAGTTTCTTGCTACCCATCCTGGCATCGGTTAGGTTATCCCCACTCCCAGAAGGTGTGAGCGGCAAATGGACTCGCTAAGATAGGTCTACTGAGTTAACGGATCCACAAGCAATGGCGTTTTTTGAATCGGAAATTGTTCAACAAGAAGCCAAAAGCCTATTTCACGATTATCAGTCCCTCATGGAGTTGGGGGGGCGTTACGGCAAGTTTGACCGTGAAGGAAAGAAACTTTTTATTGAGAAAATGGAAGAGGTATTGGAGCGATGGCAAATTTTCGTGAAGCGCTTTGAACTCTCCGATGACTTCATGGCCCAGATGACAATGAAGCAATTGCAAACCCATTTGGGAAACTTTGGCATTACCCCCCAACAAATGTTTGACCAGATGCACATCACCCTAGAGCGGATGAAATCTGAAGCCAGCCAAAGTTCTTAGGAGTTGTCATCATTTAGCGGTCAAATGCCCTTGAAGCAAAAGTTTCAGCTCCTAGCCTTAAATTTGGTGAGCACGGTGACGCTTATCCCGCGAGGCTTCTGGCTCGAACTCATGACGCGCCCTAATTACTCACTAGCTGCCATTTGGGGGAATCGGAGACCCTATTAAGGAGTCTAGATGGTTCCCATGGTCAATCTGCAACCATGAATGTCCTATGAATTGCACTTCAAAGCGAAACCCCGCATATATGTCACCCCTGTCCTTGGCATTCGGGTGCATGTTCCGCAGTCATCTTGCTTTCTAGTGGGCACCATCTTAGTAGGTAGCCCACAGTTAACCCCACAGATTCTCTGTATCGTACTTGCATCACTTGTCAGTCATTGTCCAGACTCCATCCCACTCTTCCCCGGGAGGATGCTGAAGAAAGTACTGGCATCGATTGAGGTGGACAAGGGCTGCCTTGTTGTGGGGATCCAGTTCAAGCACCAACCCAAACTCACTGTTGGCAGAGGCGAACTTGCGGTTGAGGTACTGGGCTCGCCCCCTGTGATAGTGGTCTACCATTTGAGCTACGGTATCGGGTAGCGGATCGCTGCTGAGTCCTAACAGTTCGTAGACGCGAATGGGCTTTTCCTTACCCTTAACCCGAATACAATCCAACTCGCGCACGGCAATGCGATCGCCACAGGAAAGATAGGTGCTTTCACTGATAATCGCATCGGTGCCATACTGTTTACTAGCGGCCTCTAAACGGGAGCCAAGGTTGACCCCATCCCCGATCGCAGTAAATTCCATCCGGCGGGTGCAGCCGATATTGCCGCTAATGACGGTGTCAGAATTAATGCCAATGCCAATTTTAATGGTTAGCATCTCTCGTTCCCTAGCGGTTTGGGGTTGGAGTCGCTCTAGGCGTTTAGCATTGAATTCTATAAGCCGCTGGCGCATTTCTAGGGCTGTTTGCACCGCCATCCAGCCATGATCGGGAATCGGCAATGGGGAACCAAAAACCGCCATGATGGCATCGCCAATATATTTGTCTAGAGTTCCTTTGTGGGCAAAAACTGCCTCCACCATCGTTTCAAAATATTCGTTCAACATGCTGACAACCGCCTCAGCATCTAGCTTCTCAGTGAGACTGGTATAACCGCGAATATCAGAAAAAAGTACCGAAACTTCCTTGCGATCGCCCCCCAATTTGGCATCTTCAGCGGCAAGCAACTGCTCGGCCAATTCTTGGGTCATGTAGCGATACATGGTGCTTTTGAGGCGCTTTTCCTGGCTGATGTCTTCCATGACCACGAGGGCCCCATGGACACGCCAGTCATCCTCAGAGTCAAACATGGTGTTGATGGATAAATTAATGCTGCGCTGCTCACCATATTGACTGCGTAGGGTCTGATCGGGATAGTACTGCCGGCGATTTTTGTCATTGACCGAGGCCACACTGTTCTCAAACCATCGCCCAAAGTTGCCCTTTTCAATAGTGACCACATCATAAACAGAGCAGCCCTCTAGGCGGGTACCCTGCCAACCTAATAACTCGTAGGCCCGCTCATTGGCCGCAATGATCCGACCACGGTGATCGGTGGAAAGCACGCCATCGGAGAGGCTGCGGAGGATATCCCGCTGCATTTGCTGTTCCTGTTTAACCTTAGCGAACAGCTTGGCATTTTCAAGCGCAACCCCCGCTTGGACGTTAAAGACCTTCATGAATTCTTCGTCGTTGCTATTAAAGCTAGCACGGAACCGCTCTGGGGCTTGGGGCCAGGTGTCAGGATCATAGGGTGGAAAATCACCCCGTTGCAGTTTATTGACCAGTTGGGTAACCCCAATGAGTTCTTTATTGGAGTTGAATACTGGCATACACAGCAGGCTGCAGGTACGGTACTGGTTTTTCTGGTCAAATTTTTTGGAGTTTTCCGCGTCGGGATGCTCGTACAAATCGAAGGGGATGTTCAGAACTTCGCCTGTGACTGCCACACGCCCAGCAAAGCCTACACCCATGCCGACCCGCAGCTCCCGGGTTGTGCCATCGGGAAGGGTGATCTGGGTCCAAAGGTCATTGTGATCGCGATCAATCAGCCACAGGGTGCTCCGGTCGGCGCTCATGAGCCGTTTAGCCTCATCCATTACCTTTTTGAGGGTGGCCTCTAGATCCAAACTTTGCCCCAAGGACATCGCTGCCTTCATCAGGGCATCGGCAGCTCGTTGCTTTTGGGCAGCGGCATAGAAGGCCTGGGAGCTTTCTAGGATTAGCCGCATTGACGGGGCAAACTGGGCAAACAGAATCTGATCGGCTTCCGTAAAACCGTAGCAGTCAATCCGCTGCTCTAGGGGGAGATGGAATTCGGGCGATCGCAGTTTGTTGATTAATTGCACAACGGCCACCAAATCCCCCAGGTCGTTAAGCAAGGGCATGGCCAGCATCGAATAGGTGCGATAGCCGGTACGCTCGAATTGCTTTCGGGCCTGGCTTGAGCGGGGGTCGTCAAAGAAGTCGTAGGGAATATTGACAATCTGTTTATAGGTCGCTACCTCCCCGGCAATACTGGTCGGCTCCGTTGAAATTCGAATTTCGACATTCTTGCCATTCTCCCCCGGAACATTAGTCCACAGCTGGTTGCGATCCGCATCTAACAGAAAGATCGTTGTGCGATCAGCCATCAGCAACTCGCCAATCTTATTGCGAATGGCTTGCAGCATTTCGTCTAAGATGACATCAAAGTCCGTATTCAACATACCGAGGGTCTGGTTCACCACTCGGAGACGGTGCTCTACCTCCGAAACCACCTGCTTAAATGTATCGGGGGTCAAGGGTGCCAGCACGGAGGCAAAATTTCCCCGCTGGGTCGCTAGGGCAGAGGGTGGAGCATCCGGTTCTGCGATGACTTCTATGGCTGATTCAGAAGAGGAGGGTGGTGTCATAGTTTATTTCTAGCGCCGCAAAGTTCCCCATAAGTTACCTGGGATTGTAACACTCCCTTTTTTGCTCAGGGGAAGCCCCGCGCCAAAGTCAACACAACAGCAAGGAACGAATCAGCTTAGAATGCTAGCAGCTAATTTTTATTGAGTTTATGTCACAATGCTAGTCACTGCCCTAGAATTTCAGTCTGCTGCCTATCGCGACGCCTACAGCCGGATCAATGCGATTGTGATCGAGGGGGAGCAGGAAGCCCACGACAACTACCTGCAACTCTGTCAATTGCTTCCCGATCACCAAGAGGAGCTGCAAAGTTTAGCTCGCATGGAAGATCGTCACAAAAAAGGTTTTACCGCCTGCGGTAAAAATCTGAATGTCATCCCGGACATGGACTTTGCCCGGGCGTTTTTTGCACAGTTGCACCACAATTTTCAGTCCGCCTTTGCCCAAGGGCACGTTGTTACCTGTTTACTGATTCAGTCACTTGTGATCGAGTGCTTTGCGATCGCCGCTTACAACATCTATATTCCTGTGGCCGATCCCTTTGCCCGCCGGATTACCGAAGGTGTCGTCAAGGATGAATATAGTCACCTCAACTTTGGACAGGTATGGCTCCAGAAAAATTTTGCTGCTGTCAAGCAAGAGCTAGAGCAAGCCAATCGTCAAAACCTGCCCCTCGTCTGGCAAATGCTTAATAAAGTTGAGAAAGACGCCCAAGCACTCGGCATGGCCAAGGAAGAACTGATCGAGGCGTTCATGATTCAGTATGGTGAGGCCCTAAACGATATTGGCTTCAATACCCGGGAAGTCATGAAACTCTCTGCTATGGGGCTATTGCCTGTCTAAGTCTCGATTGGGCGGTGACGAAACAAGGTAGGATCAGCTACGCATCTTCGACTGCGAGAGGATTTTTACACCCTATGTTCGGCTTGATTGGTCACCTTACGAGCCTTCAGCACGCCCAAAGTGTCGCCCATCGTCTGGGTCTTGAGGAATATGCCGCCCAAGGCCTAGACTTTTGGTGCAGTGCCCCGCCCCAAGTGGTCGATCAGTTCACCGCTACAAGTGTCACTGGGCAGTCCATTAGCGGGATCTACATCGAATCTTGCTTCTTGCCGGAAATGCTGGCCAACCGGCATTTCAAGACAGCGACCCGTAAGGTACTCAATGCCATGGCCCTAGCCCAAAAGCAGCAAGCCATGATTACAGCTTTAGGAGGGTTTTCCTCAATTATTTTTGAGAATTTCAACCTCAGTCAACTGTTGCAAGTGCGGGATGTATCCCTCAATATAGAGCGCTTCACTACCGGAAACACCCACACCGCCTACATTATCTGTCAGCAGATCATTGCTGCTGCCCAGCGTCATAACCTTAACCTGTCCCACTCCACCGTGGCCGTTTGTGGCGCTACGGGTGACATTGGTAGTGCTGTTTGTCGCTGGATTTCCTACCATTTACCCCAAGCTAAACTGCTGCTGGTAGCCCGTAATCATGATCGCCTCCAAGAGCTCCAAGCCCAACTGGGACATGGCAAAATCACTGCCCTCAATGAGGCCTTAGCGATCGCCGACATTGTTGTATGGGTGACCAGCATGACCCAGGGCATCGAACTCCACTCCGACACCCTCAAAAAACCTTCCCTTCTCATCGACGGGGGCTACCCCAAAAATCTCAGCACCTTGGTGCAACACCCCGATGTCTATGTTTTTAAGGGCGGTATCGTTGAACACAGCCTTGACATTCCTTGGCAAATCATGGAATTGGTTGAATTTGCTAAACCTAGCCGCCAAATGTTTGCCTGCTTTGCCGAAGCCATGCTCCTAGAATTTGAGGGCTGGCATACTAACTTCTCCTGGGGACGCAATCAGATCACCCTCGAAAAAATGGAACGCATTGGAGTTGCCTCCCAGAAACACGGCTTTCGTCCTCTGATTTAGCCCCACATTTGGGATGTCTTCGGATATCTACCAGTGAAGACACTTCACAACAAGAGCTTGACCCGTTGGTGCTCCAATACTTGCTTGTAAAGACCTTCTAAATGCTCAATATTTCGCCTCAGGGTGTATCGTTCCTGTACCCGCTGCCGAGCCTTATGTCCAATCAGTTGGGCAAATTCGGGATGCTCTATAAACAATGGCAACAGAACACAAAGCTGGGAAAATACCTTGCTAGCGTCTAGGGTAATCCCGGCCCCCTGGGATACCACCTCCCCATCCGCACCCACATCCGTGGCCAAGCAGGCTACCCCGCAGGACATGGCCTCCAACAGGGAAAGTGAAAGCCCCTCCACTAGTGAAGGCAAAATAAACACATCGGTGCCGCGCAAAATTTCAATTCGGCGGTGCTCGTCACCGATAAACCCCAGCCAATGAATGCTGGAATCATGGCTGTAGAACGCTCGTAGGGCTGACCCGAGAGGACCATCCCCAACTATCGCCAACTTATACCCCTCAGGCATTGACAACCGCCGCCAGGCCCGAAGCAACACCTCCACATTCTTCTCCGCTGCCAAGCGCCCTTGGTAGAGAAACAGCCGCTCTGCCCCTAGGTGTTCCTTAATTTGTGATGGCCCCGGACAGTAGCGATCGGAGTCAACTCCGTTGGGGATCACCACAATCCGCTGACCAGACACCCCCAACTTATTGAGCACATCCCGCTGAGCCTCCGAAAAAATAATGATACGGTCATAGTCTGCCAAGGAGGGGGCATAGATCTGATAGGTGAGTTGCTGAGTACTTGAGGCCAAATTGCGGCGCTTACTGTCAAAGGCCAGATGAAACGTAGCTACCAAGGGAATATCCAAATCGGCACAGATTTCGGGCAGCCGAAAATCGAGGGGCGACAGAGCCAGGGAAGCGTGGACAATATCTGGCTTAAGTTCCCGCAATGCTTCCACTAAAACCTTTGTAGCCCTCAGTGAGGGAACCGTGTAAATAGTAGACTTATAAAAAAAAGGAAGCATCACTTCCTCAGGTTCTGGTTCTTCCGATTCAGCAGCAAAATGGAAGAAGCTAATTCGGTGACCGCGCTCTTGCAGGGCGTTGGTGATTTCCCGTCCATAAATAACGTTGCCGCAGACGGGTGTTTTTTTCCCTAGCCATGCAATGTGCATTCCACTCCTCCTCACCAGATATTCGAGCTGTTTTCTGCCAAAGCTAAAGACTAGATGGACTCTTCATCGTCGTCATCGAGCACCGCATCATCGTCTTCTTCTTCGTCGAGATAGCTGGTATCCTCACCTAACATCAACTCATTAAGCTCATCGGGGGCATCGGTGAAGGTGCTGACTGCCTCGGTTTCTCGGGCAATGAGCCGACCCGTCGTTTCTAACCAATCCAGAATCGAAACTTGTCCGGAAGAAGGCAAAATGGAAGCTACCTTGCTCCGCGGTTCGACCAGAAGTGAAGGATTATAAACTGGCTCGGGGTAATTGGACATGGCAAAGGGTACTTAATTTCAAGCTATTATCCTAGCACAGCCAGGATAATCCCTACTCAGCCGCAGAATCGTTTATGGCGATATGCTCCTAGGCTGAAGACTATCCTGAATGAGCTAGCCTGTGCACTTAACAAGCAGTGCGTGCACCCAATTAAGATGTTTGACTGATTTAGACTAATTAATAGTGACCAGCCAACGACCTATATATTGAAAGAGGGGATTAGCTTCGGTACCGAGGGCATGCACCTGCACCGAATACATGCCGGTTCGGGACGGATTGGAAACTCCGCTGGCGATCACCTCGATTTGACGGATGCTTTCGGCTGCAATTGGTTCCTTGAAGATAACCCGGATATCCCGGGTTTCGCGATCATGGGTGATTTCCCGGATCGCGATCGGGCGCTGGGTTTCGCGGTTAACAAGGCGAATGCTGTCGTTACGGAATACACCGCCAAACCCGTCGGGATAAAGGATTTGGATTTCGGCGATCGCCCGATTGGCTGGCAGGGGAGCAAAAAAGTTAAAGGTGTTGAGACGACTGCTAGCCCGGTTATTGCGCACACGGTAGGGTAGGGTAGCATCGCGGTCAGAGCCAAAGATCACAATATTATTTTGACTCCGGACTGGGGGCGAGGCAATCGTAGGGGCAATTATCAAGGCTGCCGCGCAGAGCAAAGTAGGGATGGATGGTTTCATAGGTTTAAGACAATTTGGTGGATCTTAGCAAACCGTCGCCCGGAGCATAACTTTTTACCCTGCGGTGGTTGAAAGCTGGAGGGGGGTTGTAGAATGTTGAGACATTTTCTATGACATTATGGCTGCGAGTAAGCTGGTAAGTGCTGACCGACAAGAAATCGTGCGTCTGTATGTTGAAACAGAGGCGACGATATCGCAATTGGCCAAGCAATTTGGTTCCAGCACCAGCACCATTTCCCGATTATTGCAGGATGCGATTCCCGATCATCAGTATCGCCAGTTGGTGGGCAAAAAGGTTGGTCGCGGGCGCAAACCAAAGCTAGGGGTTGGGGAACCGATCGCCGAGCCGACAGTAGAGCAGTTGGCATTCTTGCCGGAGTCAGATGGCCCATGCAACGAACCCGCCAATGACCCGGATTCTGATTCCATGGAGGTTGAAATCCAACTGCCAGTCATTGCTCCTAGGGAGGAGGAACGGGCGGTGATCGCAGAAATTGCCGCAGAATTTGACACCTTAGGTGCATCTGGGGAAGAATTTGATGCTGATGACGAAGATGAGGATTTGGAAGACGAGGAAGAGGAACTTCCTGAGGCGGCATTTCCTAAGGATGAACCCCTCCCGAGTGTGTTGCCTCTGTCCGCGGCCACGCTGCCCCAGCTATGTTATCTAGTTGTGGATCGCAACGCTGAACTGGTGACTCGTCCAGCTAAGGACTTTAGCGAACTAGGGACTTTTGCTGCCGAGGAGCAACTGCGGATTATGCCGATTTTTTACAACCATCGCGTGGCCAAGCGTTTTGCCGATCACAATTCCACCCACCGCGTGATTAAGTGTCCTTCATCATTGCTCGATGTGACCTATGAGCGTTTGCGGCAGCGGGGAATCGGATATTTATTGTGCGATCGCCAGTTGTTTTCCTTACCCTAGAAGGCTCTTCTAAACGGGAAATACTCTTCTGCTGTCCAAGCATCTAAGCTGATTTAAATTGTTTGCGATTTAGTTAATTGTCTGAGCTACCACCTTGTCATTCCGATGTACGAACTGACCCCCCTTCTAGAAATTTAGCTAATCACCAATGCCAATTGCGGGGAAAGATCAGGGTTAAAAAGGCCAGGTCGGATGATGCAACTTCAAGCTAGAATTTCGCTCTGTGAGGCGCGCATTAGATTTTTACCAGATCAGCTTTCTAGCATTAATTTCTATCATTAATTCGATATCAGCTCAAAATTTGTTCAATCAATATGATTCAATATTTTGATTCAATATCAATATATTCAATATCAATATATAGATACATCTCAATACAAATCATACGGGCGAGCAATTTAACGAGTATGGAGGGACTCGAACCCCCGACCCTCAGAACCGGAATCTGATGCTCTATCCAACTGAGCTACATACCCACAGAATTAGAAGATACCACGGTCACATTTGGTTTGCATAGCGGCCATTGCTCGTTACAATATGACACTAGCAGCAAAGAATATGGATGTAACCCATGGACATAGCAACCCTCAGCCTTGTGTTAAACAGCAGCGTGATCATCCCAGAGTTGATTGTGATCGGCACGTTAGTGGTGGTCTTGATTGCGGATTTGTTGCGCACTGGCCGCCGGGGGGATACTTCGCTCTCGGGAGTGGCGATCGCGGGGTTGTTGGCATCAGTGGCTGCGCTGTTCTGGCAGTGGACTCACTTCAGCAATCCGGTAGCCTTCTTTGATGAATTTGAATCTGATCGCCTAAGTCTGGTTTTTCGTGGCATTATCGCCCTCTCTGCCCTGTTAACGGTGCTGATTTCTGACCGCTATTTGCAGCAGTCAGGGGTTGTAACGGGTGAGTATTTAGTCATCCTGCTGACGGCAACGGTGGGCGGTATGTTTTTGGCGGGCTCGAACGAGATGGTGATGATCTTTGTCGCCCTAGAAACTCTTAGTATTGCCTCCTACTTGCTGTCGGGCTACACCAAGCGCGACCCCCGCTCCAACGAAGCGGCGCTGAAATACCTTCTGGTGGGGGCGTCCAGTTCGGCGATTTTTTTATATGGCATGTCTCTGCTGTATGGGCTTTCTGGCGGACAAACGAATTTGCGGGCGATCGCCCTTCAGATTCAAGAAAGTGGTTTAGCTTTGATTATTGCCATGGTTTTTGTGATTGCTGGAATTGCCTTTAAGCTGTCGGCGGTGCCATTCCACCAATGGACCCCGGATGTCTACGAAGGGGCTCCGACTCCAGTGGTGGCTTTTCTGTCCATCGGGTCTAAGGCGGCGGGCTTTGCTTTGGCAGTGCGGTTTATGCTCACGGCTTTTCCCATAGTATCTTCCCAATGGCACTACGTCTTTGTGGTGCTAACTGTATTGAGTATGGTGTTGGGCAACGTGGTGGCGATCGCCCAGACGAGTATGAAGCGGATGCTGGCCTATTCGTCCATCGGTCAGGCGGGCTTTGTGATGTTGGGGATGGTCGTGGACACGGAGGCGGGGTACGCCAGTATGGTGTTCTATCTGCTGATTTATCTGTTTATGAATATGGGTGCCTTTGCCTGTGTGATTTTGTTTGCCGCTCGCACGGGTACCGATCAGATCAGTGAGTACGCTGGCTTGTACCAAAAAGATCCCTTGCTTACCCTGTGCCTGAGTGTGTGCTTGCTATCCCTCGGCGGTATTCCACCGATGGCTGGCTTTTTCGGTAAGCTCTACATTTTTTGGGCCGGCTGGCAGGCCAAGGCCTATGGCTTGGTGATTTTAGCCCTGCTCATGAGTGTGGTCTCAATTTATTACTACATTCGGGTGATCAAAATGATGGTTGTCAAGGAGCCCCAAGAAATGTCGGCAGTAGTGCGGGCCTATCCAGAGATCAACTGGCAACTGCCGGGGATGCGATCGCTCCAAGTGGCGCTGGTCTCAACCCTAATCATCACCAGTGTGGCGGGCATTGCCTCCAATCCGCTGTTCAATTTAGCCAATCAGGCAGTGGCGGGAACGCCCTACCTCCAGTCGGTGGTGCCCGCTGCCGTGACCCGTCCCTAGATGGGCTTGGGACTGTAAAATCCCTCACTGAATCGCTGCGGCCATCTGGTTAAGCTCCCAAAAATTGCATGGAAAAATATTCTTGGTATAGCTGTAGCTATTTCAGATTTATTTGAGACAATCTCGCCCTCACCCCCAGCCCCTCTCCCATAAAGAAAGGGCGAGGGGAGTAATAGTACTCAAAACAACTACAATTGTGTCGCTCTTAATTAAATTGACTATATATTCGGGTAGGTTCGGACATCGAAGGGAAAGGGGGTTTTGGGGCTTCGCCCCCAGTCAGGGCTTCGCCCCTGCACCCCTTCCTAACCAAGTTATTGACAGCTATACCTACGCCACAGCCCCAAAGAACGCTAACACCTATCCCAATCGTGACAAAAAACGCAGCAGTGCTCGACTGCGAGGGGTGAGTAAGTTGCGGCGGTAGGCATCGGCGGCTTTACGAATTGCTTCTGCTTGGGTGGGATAGGCGTGGATAGTCTGGGCGATCGCGTTGAGCCCAAGTCCATGCACCATCGCTAAGGTCACTTCCGCGAGGAGTTCTCCGGCATGCTCTGCGACAATGGTGGCACCCAAAATCCGGTCACCCTTGGCCGCATGGAAAACTTTCAGGAAATTCATGCCCTCTCCATCGGTTACCGCCCGATCCAATCGGCTAAAGGGAAAGTGGATCGTCCTTGCCCCCGACTCTGCAGCCGTTTGGGCATCGATGCCCACCCGAGCCACCTCTGGCGATGTAAAGGTCACCGCCGGAATAATCAACTTCGAGAACCGCGATCGCCCCCAGCCATAGGGAGCAAAAAAAAGATTTTTTAACACCAGCCGCGCCGAGGCATCGGCGGCATGGGTGAACTTACGCGGCAAGCAGACATCGCCAACGGCATAGATGTGGGGCACCGTTGTTTGCAGGTAATCATTGACTACAATTCCCCGGTTGTTAAATGCCACTCCCGCCGCTCCTAAATTTAAGTCCGTGTTTGGCACCCGTCCTGTGGCCACCAAAATTTGATCGGACTGGTGCTGGGACTCCCCGTGGCGATCGCCATAGGTGAGGATCAGTTCAGCCCCATGGCGCTCCACCCGCCGCAGGGTGGAACCATAGTGCACGATAATTCCCTCCGCCTGAAATTGCTCATCAAGAGCCTGGGAAACATCGGCATCCCGTCCATCCAATAGGGACTCTCGCCGCTGAAACAGGTGCACCGTCGAGCCAAGACGCCGAAAAGCTTGGGACAACTCGCTGCCCACCGCGCCCCCACCCACCACGGCCAACCGTTGGGGTAATTCGGGCAGGGCAAAAATTGTGGCATTGGTCTCAAAGCCCGCCTCCAGTAACCCCGGAATTTCCGGCACTGCCGCCCGCGCCCCGTGGCAATCACCGCTTTGCGAAACCGTAACCGTTGGTCGCCCACTAAAACACTCTGGGCACTGGCAAATTCCGCTTCCCCA
>JAAUUH010000053.1 GCA_012031145.1 Oscillatoriales cyanobacterium SM2_2_1
AGTTTAGTGAGTTCGCTTATGGGTATTCTGCGTCCCCCTCTCGCCCCCGTTATGGTCTTCATCGGCTTCCTTCCCGCCGCTGCCCCCGCCGTCCCCCCCCGCCAACCTCGAAGCCAATGCGAATGTGCCTTGGTCTAGCGTTCAAGCCAACCCCTTCGACGGCCAATTGGTCTATGACAAACATTTTGACGATCACTTTACCTTTGTCTCAGTTTGGTCTCTCAGCGGCATTCGCGCCACCTACACCCGCTCTTGGCGTGAACTGATTGGCCACACCACCATCTGGCGCACGCGCACGATTCACGATGCCAGTGGGCGAACCTATCAAGAACGCCTACGCACCCTTGAGCCTATCTATCAAAACCGCAGTGAAATTCGCCCAATCAAAGCCCTCCTCTTTGCGATCGCCGGTCAGCAATACCGCTACGAAACGGGGCCAGTTTCCGCCGACCTAGCCAACGCCCTTCGCCACGCCCCCGACCAACCCATGCTCATCCGCGTGATCTGGACTGACGACAGCGTCTGGGATGCCCCCATTGGACTTGGCACCGTCAAAGCTTGGCGGCAGGTTTTCGCCCTTCCCCCGCCCTAAGGTAAAAGAATAAACTGATCTATAATCAGGGCACGAAAATTCAATTAACTTGCCCATGAAGGTCACGCTCGAAAAACGCCCCGACAGCAAAGTATGCTTTGCCATTGAAGTGGAAGGTACCGCCTCCCAGGAACTCTACGACAAACTCCTAAGTGACCTCATGCGGCGCGTGCAAATCCCTGGGTTCCGACCCGGCAAAGCTCCTAAACACATGGTCATCCGCGACCTTGGCGCCGAAAAACTCAAGGCCAATGTCCTCGAACAACTCTTCGAGCGCTGCCTTCCAGAAGCCCTCAAGCAGCAAGCTGACCTCAAGCCCGTCGGTCAATTCGAACTGGTTCAAAACACCGAGGAACTGCTCAAAACCTTCGAAATAGGGCAGGTTTTCCGCTTTGATGCCCTTATTGATGTAGAGCCCGAGCTCACCATTCCCGCCTACAGGGGCATTACTGTCCAGGCTGAAAAAGTCGAACCCGATCCCGATGCCGCGGCTAAACTCCTCCACACCTACCAGAAGCGCAAAGCCACCCTCGTTCCCGTTGAGGGCCGCCCTGCTGCCCTAGATGATGTAGTGATTATCAATCAAACGACTACTGATTCCGATGCCGGTACTCCTATTGACGCCCTTTGCGGCACCGATATTCAAGCCGACCTCAACGAATCCGGGCTATTCCCCGAAGTGGTCAACATCCTAGTGGGGGCCGAAATCGGTCAGACCGTCAGCACTGCCTTTACCCTTAACGAAAAAATCAATGACCCCAATTTGATTGGTAAAAGTGTCAACGTTGATGTTACCCTTCTCGACCTTAAGCACCGGGAACTGCCTCCTCTCGATGATGCCTTTGCCCAGTCCATTAGCGATAAGCAAACCCTAGCCGAGCTTCAAGAGTTCCTCGTCACACGCGATCGCGATCAAGCAGCCGCCCAGACCCGGGAAAATGCCCAAGCGGCCGTAATTAATCACATCATCGCCACCATGGATGGCGGCATCCCGGAAACTTTGATTCGTAATGAAGTGGAGCATATTGTTAACGAAAAAGCCACCCGCATTCGCGAGACGTTTAACCTGAACGAAAAAGATCTGCGTCGGCTGTTTCAAGATGAAGAGGTCATTGCGCAAATTGTGGACAGCAGCCGTCCCGAAGCGATCGCCCGGATTCAACGCACCCTCCTGCTCCGCGAAGTTGTCAGCAAAGAATCCCTCGACCCCACCCCAGAGGAGATCGCCCAACGCACCCAGTCCCTGCTTAACGACCTTGACGACCCCCAAAACGTCGATCCTAAGAAGCTGCAAGAGTTTGTGACCAATCAATTAGCTACGGAACGCGCCCTTGAGTGGCTGCTGACCCACAACACCATCGAGTATGTCTCCAGTCCTCCCCCAGGGGCAGATCCCCAGCCTGAAGCCACGCCAAATCTTGAAGCGGTTAGCCCTACCCCAGAGCAAGACCGCGCCAATGACTCCCCACAGTCCCTCAATAATGCCGATGAATTGTGAGTGAATCTCTGATAGATATGAGTCACTAATAATGAAGGATTCGTTACATGAGTTCCAGTTCTATTAACCGCTGTCAGATAATGGCCCTATGACCCCACCTTCCTTCCCCTCCATTACTAACCTCGACTTGATCCCCATGGTCGTCGAGCAATCTGGGCGTGGTGAACGCGCCTTTGATATTTTTTCCCGCCTTCTGCGAGAGCGCATCGTGTTTCTTGGTAGCGCCATTGATGACACCGTCTCCAATTTGATCATGTCCCAACTGCTTTACCTCGAAGCCGAGGATCCCGAGAAGGACATTTATCTCTACATCAACTCCCCCGGTGGATCTGTCACCGCTGGCATGGCCATCTATGACACCATGCAGCACATCCGTCCCGATGTTTCCACCATTTGCATGGGACTTGCCGCCAGCATGGGGGCTTTCCTCCTCTCCGCCGGTGCCCACGGCAAGCGCTTAGCCCTCCCCAATGCCAGAATTATGATCCATCAACCCCTCGGTGGGGCCCAAGGTCAGGCGATCGACATTGAGATCCAAGCACGGGAAATTCTTTATCTCAAACGCACCCTCAATGAGCTACTCTCTCAGCACACTGGACAGCCCATGGAAAAAATTGAGCAGGACACAGAGCGAGACTACTTTATGTCCCCCGCCGAAGCTCAAACCTACGGACTGATCGATACCGTGCTGACCCAATCCACTAAACCCCTATCCCTCGCCTAGCCAGAGCCATGCCCAGCAAGTATGATGCCCATCTCAAATGTTCTTTCTGCGGAAAGTCCCAAGAGCAAGTCCGCAAGCTCATTGCTGGGCCAGGAGTCTATATCTGCGATGAATGTGTTGACTTGTGCAACGAAATTCTAGACGAAGAACTCCTCAGCGCCGGTGCTCCCCCTACCCCCCAGCGACGTGATGCCGGCTCCGATAAAAAACGCAAGCCGGCAGCAAGCATTAACTTCAACCAAATTCCCAAGCCCAAAGACATCAAAAGCTATCTTGATGAACACGTTGTAGGGCAGGATGAAGCTAAAAAAGCCCTGTCCGTAGCGGTCTACAATCACTATAAGCGCCTCAGTTTCCTTGAGAGCAGCGGCAAACCCTATGAAGATGGTATTGAGCTGCAAAAATCTAATATTTTGCTGATTGGGCCCACTGGCAGCGGCAAAACTTTGCTGGCCCAAACCATGGCTCAGATGTTGGATGTTCCTTTTGCTGTCGCTGATGCCACAACCCTGACCGAGGCTGGCTATGTCGGTGAGGATGTGGAAAATATTCTTCTGCGTCTGCTACAAGTAGCTGACCTCGATGTCGAAGAAGCCCAACGGGGCATCATTTATATTGATGAAATCGACAAAATTGCTCGTAAAAGTGAAAACACCTCTATTACACGTGATGTTTCTGGGGAAGGCGTACAACAAGCCCTCCTGAAAATGTTAGAAGGCACGATCGCCAATGTCCCGCCCCAAGGTGGACGCAAGCACCCCTATCAAGATTGCATTCAGATCGACACTAAAAACATTCTGTTCATCTGCGGTGGGGCCTTCGTCGGATTAGAAAAATACATCGAGCAGCGCATTGGCAAGAAATCTATTGGTTTTATTCAACCCACCGATGGCACGATCAAAGAAAAGCGCACTGCCAGCATCCTACGCCAGCTCCAGCCAGAGGATCTAGTCAAGTTCGGTATGATCCCGGAATTCATTGGCCGCATTCCAGTTACCGCCGTAGTCGAGCCCCTAGATGAGCGCGCCCTAATGGCGATCCTGACTGAGCCCCGCAACGCCCTGATCAAACAATTCCAAAAACTCCTGCGCATGGACAACGTTAGTCTGGAGTTCCACCCCGATGCGATTGTGGCGATCGCCAAGGAAGCCTACCGCCGTAAAACAGGAGCCCGCGCACTCCGAGGGATCGTAGAACAGCTCATGCTCGAGATTATGTACGAACTCCCTTCCCGCAAGGATGTCAGTCGCTGTCAGATCACCTGCGAGATGGTAGAAAAACTCTCCACCGCTGAAATCCTACCCCACCCCTCTTCCCTGCCAAAGCCAGAGTCTGCTTGAGTATGGTATCTTGACCACAGGATCGGATTTACCCTCAGGCAATCACGGCTATGAACACTTCTGATAATTCGCCTATTTCGTCCCGCAGAACCTCTAGAGCCCTCGCTAAGCGCGGTGGTCGTACTCCCTTTGAAACCAAATTAATTGAAGGCGGCCACGCTACTTCGGAGCAATTTGATCGGGCGATTAAGGACAGCCAAGAACAGAATGCGCCTTTTTTGGCCGTGCTTGAAAGCCTGATTGGTCAGGAGTTGGCCCCAGACATTGCTCGGTTCTACAAAAAACAACAGCTTTTTGAACTGCGTTTAGTGTACGGGATTGAGCCTCTTGATCCGGAACTTGACGTCGATAAGTTTGACATCGAAGCGTTGAGTAAGCTGATTGATTCCAACCTGATTCCGATTCAAATCTGTCGTGAGTGCGAGATGCTACCGATCGCCAAAACCGATACCTCGGCGGTGGTTGCGATGGTAGTACCCGACAGTTTTAAGGCCCAAGATGAGCTAAGCCGCCAGCTTAAGGGATTAACGGTGATTCGCCGTGTCATTTCCCGCGAAGACTTTCAGGACACTATTGATCGGATCGTTCAGTTTCAACTGAATAAGAGCAGCAAGGGCGAAAATGAGATCAGTGACTCAGAACTGCAAATTACTGATGATGCCCTAGGCGATAAGCTAGAAGAAGGCCAGTCCGATGGAACAGAAGATCTTGTCCTGGGTGGCGAAAATTCCAAGCCAGTCATCGACCTAGTTGATAAAATCCTGATCAAAGCCCTCAAGGATGGTGCCTCAGACATTCACGTTGAGCCCCAAGAGAAGGAGCTGCGCATTCGCTTTCGCAAGGATGGCGTGCTCAAGGAGCAATTCTTTTTAAGCGATGACAAGCGCCTCCCCAAAAGCATCACCAATGCTGTGATTTCCCGCTTTAAAATTATCTCTAACCTCAACATCGCCGAGCGACGTGTGCCCCAAGACGGCAAGCTCAAGCGTAACTTCCAAGGGCGACGGGTAGATTTTCGGGTCAATACCTGCCCCACCCAAAATGGTGAAAAAGTCTGTCTCCGAATTCTGGATAACTCCAATACCCAATTGGGGTTAGATAAATTGATCACCAACCCTGACAGTCTGAAACTGATGCAGGATTTTGCCCGTCGCCCCTATGGTTTGATTTTGGTTACGGGACCAACGGGATCTGGTAAAACTACCACTCTTTATTCCACCTTGGCAGAATGCAATGACCCTGGCATCAACATCAGCACGGCGGAAGATCCCGTGGAGTACAACCTAGCGGGATTGACCCAGTGCCAAGTTATCCGCGAGAAGGGCATGAACTTTGCCACGATCCTGCGTGCCTTCCTTCGTCAAGACCCGGATGTGATTCTGGTAGGCGAAACCCGTGACCAAGAAACTGCCAAAACGGCGATCGAAGCAGCGCTTACTGGGCACTTGGTGTTGACCACTCTGCACACAAATGATGCTCCTAGCGCGATCGCCCGTCTCGAAGAAATGGGCGTGGAACCCTTCATGGCCAGCACCGCTATCATTGGTATTTTGGCCCAACGCTTGGTGCGTCGGGTTTGTGATGTTTGTCGCATTCCTTACGCCCCAACCAAGGAGGAACTTGATCGCTTTGGATTGCCCATGAGCGACCTGAACACGACCTTCTATCGGGCTAACACGGTAAACCGCGAAAATCTTGCTCCTGGTCAAAAACTGTGTCCTAAATGTAGCGGCAGTGGCTACAAAGGGCGGGCAGGGGTCTACGAGATCATGAAAATGACGGAGCGGCTCCAGGGGGCCATCAATAAGGGGGCTACAACTGAGGTGATTAAAGAAATCGCCGTTCAAGAAGGAATGGTTACCCTTATGTCCTACGCCTTCCAACTGGTACGGGAAGGGCGCACAACCCTAGACGAAGTATTGCGAGTGGTTTACACCGACAAAGGACGGGAGGCCGAAGAGCGAGCCCGCCGAGGCATCGGGCTTGAGTGCCAAAACTGCGATGCTGTCTTGACTCCTGAGACCCTAGAGTGCCCCTACTGCACTACCCCCCGGACGTTCTAAATCTATTATTCCTAGCCCACTAAATTTTGCGAGGATCCAACCCTATGGTCATGGACTATATTATCGAGGACTTGATGGAAGAATGTGTAGAGCGTAAAGGCTCTGATATTCATATTTCTGCAGGCATTCCGCCCTACATTCGCATTAGTGGTCGTCTGACCCCGACTGATCGCGATCCGTTGACCCCCGAGGAATGTCAGCGGTTGATCTTTGCCATGCTTAACAACAACCAACGGAAAAACCTTGAGCAAAACTGGGAGCTGGATTGCTCCTACGGGGTTAAGGGACTGGCTCGCTTTCGGGTCAATGTCTATAAAGATCGTGGCACCTTTGCAACTTGCCTCCGGGCCCTATCTTCCAAGATTCCTGACATGGATGACTTAAAGTTGCCGCCCATTGTGCGGGAGCTTTCGGAAAAGCCCCGCGGCTTGATCCTGGTGACGGGGCCGACGGGTTCAGGTAAGACTACGACCCTTGCAGCCATGATCCAGACAATTAACAAAACTCGCGCCGAACATATTCTGACGGTGGAAGACCCGATTGAGTTTGTCTATGAATCGGTGAAGAGCATTATTCACCAGCGTCAAGTTGGTGAAGACACCAAAACCTTTGCCAATGCCCTCAAAGCCGCGTTGAGAGAAGATCCCGATGTTATTCTAGTCGGAGAGATGCGCGATTTGGAGACGATCCAATTGGCTGTGTCGGCGTCGGAAACGGGACATTTGGTGTTTGGGACGCTACACACCAGCTCGGCTGCCCAGACAGTGGATCGAATCGTTGATGTGTTTCCGCCGGAGCAACAGGGACAGATTCGGGTGCAGTTGTCCAACTCCTTGGTGGCGGTGCTCAGTCAAACCCTAGTGCCACGGCACAATCCCCAACCGGGTCAATTTGGTCGGGTGATGGCCCAAGAGATCATGGTAGTAACTCCGGCAATTTCCAACTTGATTCGGGAAGGTAAGACCGCCCAGATTTATGGCTTCATTCAGACAGGGGCGAAAGAATCAATGCAGACCCTAGAGAATGAGCTGGCGCGGTTGTATTTAGAAGGAGACATCACCTTTGAGTCTGCTATGTCTAAAACATCCCGTCCAGAGGAGCTTTTGCGGATCGTTGGGCCGAATCCATCCCCGGTGATCCGTAAGAAGGGTACCTATGATCCAAAAGAAATGGTTAAATCTCGTTCAATTAGTGGCTAAATTTCTTTCCGCTGCTACGCTACAAGTCAATGAATGATTCGAGAAGGATACTAGGGGTGTTCTATGCCGAAATTTAAGGGAAGTCTGAAGGATGCTCAGGGAAAGCCGGTTTCCTTGACGGCGACGTTTGAGTCGGTGCGCGAGGCAAGGGAAGTCTGGCGCAATAAGGGATTTGTGGTGGTAGACATCAAGGAAGTCCAAGGCGGTTTCGACTTCGAGAAGTTTTCGGTGTCGATGACCAATGTTTCGGTGAAGGACTTGGCCTTGTTTTCCCGACAGCTAGCCACCCTAGTTAATGCGGGGGTGTCGATGGTGCGAGGTTTGGGGGTGATGACCGATCAGTGCTCCAATGCCAAGCTGAAGGTTACCCTACAACAGGTTTTGAACGATGTGCAGGAGGGAACTAGTTTTTCTGATTCCCTAAGGAAGCATCCTAAGGTGTTTGACCGACTGTACTGTGCCATGGTGCAGGCCGGGGAGACGGGTGGGGTGCTGGATGATGTGCTCTCCCGTTTGGCAACCCTGCTGGAGGATGCGGCTCGATTGGCGAACCAGATTAAGTCGGCGATGACCTACCCGGTAGTGGTGACAACAATTGCCGTGGCAATTTTCTTAGCCATGTGTATCTTTATTATCCCTGTATTCGATGGGGTGTTTAAGAGCTTGGGTGGTGAGTTGCCAGCATTTACGCAGATCTTGGTGAATATTAGCAACTTCCTGCGGGGGCCAACATTTTTCACCTTGCCAGCGACGGCGGTTGCAGCCGTGGTTTCATTCAAGTACATCAATTCAACGCCGTCGGGGAAGCTCTTCTTTGATAAGGTCTTCCTGAAGGTGCCTCTGTTTGGGGAATTGATCCAAAAGACCGCCGTGGCCCGATTTTCCCGGACATTCGGCTCTCTTTCCCGTGCTGGGGTGCCGATTTTGAGTTCACTGGAGATCACCTCGGAGACGGCCGGCAATTTGGTGATTAGTAATGCCATTGACGAGGCTCGTGAGTCGGTGAAGGAGGGCGGGCAAATCGCGCCCGCAATGGAGAAGACGGAAGTATTTCCTGTGATGGCGATCCAGATGATCAGCATTGGTGAGGAGACTGGGGAACTGGATAAAATGCTGATGAAGGTAGCGGACTTCTATGAAAATGAGGTTGAGGAGGCGGTGAAGGCCCTAACTAGCTTGATGGAGCCTCTGATGATTCTCGTCCTTGGTGGCATGGTCGGGGGCATCATTGTGGGGATGTACCTGCCGATTTTCTCGATCATGGAGCAGATTAAGTAGACGAACCCCTCAGACTGTGGAGAATGTCGCTTAAATTTTCCGTAGGAGAGCCGTACAGCCAGTGAATGGGGTGCGGCTCTTTTCCTTTACCGGCAAACCAAGTCCTCTGCCGCTTGGCGAATTGGTAGGTGTGTTGCTCAATCTGGACGGTTGCCTCAGAAAGGGGGATGTGTCCGTCCAGGTGCTCGCCGAGTTCGGCGTAGCCAAGGGTGCGCAGGAGGGGAAGTTGTGCCCCATAGCGGTGGCGTAGCGACTGAACTTCAGCCAACCAGCCAGCAGCCAGCATGGCTCGGGTGCGATCGCCCAAGGATTGACGGTAGAGCGGGGCCGGGGGGGTGGGCAGTCCGAATTGCCAGATCGGGTAGGGAGGTGGGCAAGCGGCGCAAAGTTGGGAAAGGGGCTGTCCGGTGCAGTAAAAAACTTCGAGGGCGCGAAGGGTGCGAACGCTATCGTGGCCATGGATCTTGGCGGCACTCGGGGGGTCGAGGTGCTGAAGCAGGGCGTGACACTGCTCTTGCCCAAGTTGACTTAGTTGATGGCGCAGATCGGGTTGGGGGGCGATCGCTGGCATGGTGAGTCCGGCGATGATGGCACGGATGTAGAGTCCACTGCCGCCAACAAGGATGGGGGTGACACCCTGTTGGTGGAAGGTTTGAATCAGTCCTTGGGCTTGCTGTTGGTACATAGCAACCGTGAGGGGAGCATCGGGCTCGGCAATGTCTAGCAAGTGGTGGGGCACACCCTGCTGCTGGGTCAGGGTAGGCTTGGCAGTGCCAATATCGAAGTAGCGATAAACTTGGCGGGAGTCGCCGTTGAGGATCGGCAGGGAGAGGGTTTGGGCTAATTGAATAGCAAGGCTGGTTTTGCCAGTAGCGGTAGCTCCCACAATGACAATTAGTCCCGGTGGATATTTCACAGGGTGCTTCACAAGCTATCAGCAAGGAAAAGGCGGCACAGTTCTAGGACTTCGGCGACCATCAGCGCATCGAGGGTAACGGCTTCCCGTTCATGGTTGCCCAGTCGGCAACAAGCTCTCAGAGCCATGTATAACCCTCGGGCTGGTTCGGGCTGCCAATAGGCAAGATAGCATAGTTCGGTTTGTTGCCGCTGATTGCTGAAACCAAAGCCCATTTTGGAGAGGATGACCCCAGAAGAGTGCCGGGGGCTGAAAGCGAGGTTGGCGATCGCCACGTCTAGGTATCGGGCTGGGTCATAGCCAAGGGCTGTTACAAGGTGCTGAAGGCTATGCCACTGTATTCCGGGCAGGCGATCACGCGGCAGTAGATAGTGGTGCAAAGAAATCAGGGAAAAGCAACGCACTAGGTCGTAGGCGGACAGAAGATTTTGCCCTTGGTGAGACAACTTTTGGGACTTGAGTAGAACATGTCCTGTGTGCCGATCAAGCAATAGGGGATGGGGCAGGGCCGGTGGCTCGCCGTAGCCTCCCTGAAAGCTGAGCGCGGAGTTGCCGGTGAGCGATCGCACCCATTGCTCTAGGGCAAGAGGGGTAGCAAAAAGCTTAAACATGACCGCTAAACGGTTGGAGGAGAGGGAATGGTCGTATCGGACAACACCATTGATCAAATCTGTGAACGGGTAGGAGGTGCCTGTGCTCACAACCTGCCACTGATCAGCAGGGATGCCAATAGCCTGCCGGTTGGACTGTTGGATCACATACAGCACCGGCAAGAACTTTGTTGCACTCCAAAACTGCACTGCCCCTAGGGCATCTCGCCCCAGCCATCGCACTGAAGGGGTGCCACTACTTAAGTCCGTGACCGCCACGCACGCTTGAGTGACCTGGGGGACTAAAAACGCTAACTTCCCCTCAGCTATGGTTGGCAACACACCTAAAGCCGGGTAGGCATTCGCCGGTATCTGCTTCGTCCGGGCTTGGGCAGTAATCGCCGGGATAAGCTGGGCTCCTTGGAAAGTTACACCCTTGGCAGGAGGAATTCCGCGATCTAGAAAACTAAGTCGTTCGCTAGAAATCCGACCTTTCTTCCACAGGGCCATTTGCCGCTGCTCAAATTGGGCCCGGACATAGACGCGATCGCCCCGACTCCAACGCACATAGGTCGCCACCGCTGGCAGAGCCGCCAGCGCATCCCAAGAGGCTCGCCATTCTCCCCAGAGCAGGATCCAACTCCAGCGTTCTAGGGCTAGCCACACGGCTTCAGAAAAAATGCCATTTACCCCTGCTTTGTAGAACCCCTCACCCCCCAACACCCGCTGAATCTGAAGGACACAGCTTGGCTCTGTCAGTTCCGCTGGTAGGGCGATCGCCCGTAAAGATTGCCAAGTCTTAGGGCCCACTACCCCATCTTTTTCCAAGCCCCGCTGCCCCTGCCAAGCCTGCACGGCCCGTGCCGTCGCCTCGCCAAACACGCCATCAACTGTTCTAGAAAACACCCCCAGCCGCCGCAACAACCGCTGCAGTAGTTCAACTAGAACCCCCCGATCGCCCAGCCTGAGGGGTGTCATTCATCCCCCCGATGCAGCCCCGCCTTGCGCCGTCGATCACTCTCCGGCTCCATCCAAGCATAGACAAAATGACTGACACAGCGCACTTGAGGATGCTGCTCTCGAATCAGGCGCATCCGTTGCTCAAAACTAGCATGTCCCCGAAAGGACTGCCCCCACGTCCCAGCCAACACGGGACAGACCAGCGTCTTAGGAGTACTTTGCCGCAGGACTTCACCCACCTGATCTGCTACGCATTGACCGTCCTTGCAGAGGGCATAGGTCATCGGATGACGCTCCCACTTCGCTGGGAATCGATCCCATGGCTGCACCCGTCCATCCACCCAATCCAGTCCACGGCGATTTCCTTCGGGGAAAAACACGGTTCCTATTGGCACTCCCTGTTGCTCCACGGGGCGACTCACTGCCGCCACGAAATCCACGACCCCTTGGTAGGCGTGCTCCACTACCGTATCCCAGGCAGTTGCATTGGGGCGCGATCGCCACACTGCCCGAGATGCTGCCCCAAAGATCCACAGATCCTCTATCAGCCGTCGACGACCATCTGTCCCCACCCCCGTCCGTGAATAGCGCACGTAATCAAATACCATCCCATCGGGACGGGCCTTGAGAAACTCCCGTACCGCAGTGGTCAAATCTGCCCGTCCTTGGGGATTGTAAGGATCAACAAACAGATGCTCTAGTTCCGAAAGCTCCAAATAAAAAGACCGCCCCTCCCTCGCCTGCTGCGGGTCAAGCCGTGATCGAACCACCGTCGTCTCCCCCCGACCATTACGCGCCAACACCCCTTGGCGATCAGCCCGCTCGCCATAGCTGTAGCCGAAATTCAGGGCAAATGACCAGCCGTAAACCGATAACCCCCGCTCTCTTGCCAATCGCACCGTCCGCGCCCACAAATCAGCCTCAGCGGGCACCTGCCCTGCCTGCACTGCCTCCGCTAACACAGAGCGCCACGGTGTCGGATTTTTCGCCACCGGTAGCAGCACCCGTCCGTCGTAGAACACCTCCACAAACACCCGGTTGTAGCCGCGGTTCACAATCCGATCCAGAACATCCTCCAGCACCCCGGGCTGCCAATCGTTGGGATATACCCTCAACCATACCCCCTGCACTTGGGGCCAAGTATTTTGCCGACAGCGCTCGAGGGATTGTCGATGCCGCAGCACCCAGCCCCTATAGATCGTCGCCGCACCGCGATCACCCAGAGCCGCCCGCCGCCACCGATCCTTTTCCTGTCGCTCCCGAGTCTGCACAGCACAGGTCGGCTCTCCCCAAACCGCTGTCTCTGGCAATGTCTGGGCTTCCACCCCAGGCACCACCGCCATCATTGCCGCCAATGTTCCCAGTAGCGATCGCCCCCAATCAACTCCTGCCGTTCCTGCGTTAATTGTTCCTCTGATCCCAAAACCTGATTGCTCTTTTCCATTCCCAGTATTGGTTTTATCCAGCAATGGAGCATTTATCATACGCCAACTCTCTAATAACATTTGTGATCTTTCATGCCACAATAACAAATAGGTGTTAAATAATTTTGGCTATTTCGACCTCAAATTAAAGCCATTCAGCCGCCAATCTCGCGTAGGAGCAATCATGGTAAGAGACATTGCTTTCTTCCCCGGCAGTAATCCCGACCCCGACGTCGATGCGGAGCAGGGGTTAGAAGCACCAGAGGGCGAGTTGCATTTGCGATTCTTCGTCGCTTCCGGCATGGAATTCGCCCTGCCTGCCATTGGCATTCGAGAGGTTTTAGAGTATGCTCCTGACCGAATCAATCCAATGCCCAACGTATCGCCACTACTTCTGGGTACTGTTAATATTAGGGGAAGGGTTGTATGGGTTGGCGATCTTGGGCAATTCCTTGGTGAGCCTGCCCCTGTCAGCACTGACCGCTCGGAAGTCTCCATCATCGCCATTGAGGATCAAGGATTAATGCTAGGACTAGCTGTAGAGCGAATTGGCGTCATGATGTGGTTGGATTCAGACCCCACCAAGTTGAAGGTCTCCCGCTCAGCACCAGACAGCATGAGTCCTTTTATTCGTGGCGAGTGGCACCTTGAAGATGGCACAACTCTTAAGTTACTGGATCAAATCAATATTTTGCGATCAGCGCGGTGGGCCTCATAGGAGAAGCAGCGATTAAGGACAGGGTTAGCGGGCGAACATTGTAAGGAGAAAGCTCATGGCATCTACGACTCAGCAGCAAAAAGACTACGATGAAGCACAGAAAGCCTACATGCAGCGGGATTATCACCGCGCCGTAGAACTGACGCATAATCTAGTTCATGCTGATCCTAGCGACGCAATGTTCCGTCTTCTTCATGGCCACATCAACCTGGCCCTAGAGCGATATGCTGAATCGATTAACGAATACGAAGCCGTGCTTCAGCTCTCCAACGAATCCTCGGTCGTTGAATTTGCCAACGCTGGCATCGCGGCCGCCCGTGAGCGTCTCAACTTAACCAATGCCAGCCTTGACGGAGATTTGGGCGATGATTTTGGCAACGGTGACGAAACTGGCAATGATCAGGAATTTAACACCGTCGATTTCTTTGAAAATAATATCGGTAGCGGTGACTTCCAATTCGACGATACGGGTGGGCACGACACTAACTTCAACTTTAACAATGCGGCTACCCAGATGATCAGTCCCGTGAGTGTGGCTGACTTTGCGTCATCCGACTTTGCGGAGACAACTGGCAATGATGAAGGCGTTAAATTTATCGATGACTTCGACGACTTTGATGACATTGTTGACTTCGCCGACTTTCCGGCCGATCCCGATGCCACTGCCATGGTCAGTTCCTTTAGCGAACAAACTATGACCACTCAATCCGCCCGCCAAGACAGCCAGAGCTTTTCTACGTTTAGCGCCCCTCCACCCCGCACCTCTACGTCATCCCGGTCGGGTAGTCGCGAGGGGGAGCTTTTTGGCATTGGCGCAGGAAGCACCACAGGGTTGACTGGACGTACTGCCCCGCCCGAGCAAATTGTTGTCGAAGCCTCCGAACACGGTTTGTTCTCCTTTTTTGATAATCTGACCCTCCGTGGTAAAGCCCTGACCCTTTCCTTGAGCTCGGGAATGTTTGCCCTTATTGCGGGGGGGCTCGTCTCGGTTGGTCTCTCCCAAGGGGCTGAAGTGCAAGATCGCACTACGATTCGTAACACTGGCATCCTGATGTCTGGCGCTGCCGCTGCTGCCACCACTGCCACGTCCTACTTGATTGGCGATCGCACGACCCGCCTAGTTAAGCGCTCTACGGACAACCTGCAATCCCAATTTGAAGTTGTGATTCGTGGGGACATGAACCCTAAAGCCAGCGTCTTCACCGCCGATGAATTTGGCAAAATGTCTGCCACCTTTAATCAGATGATCCAGTCAATTTTGTCCCTTACCGCTGAAGCTCAGCGGAAAGCCGAAGAACAGGAGCAAGCAAAGGAGGATCTGCAGCGGCAAGTGATTCGCCTGCTTGATGACGTGGAGGGTGCCGCCCGTGGTGACCTGACGGTTCAAGCTGAAGTTACTGCCGACGTCCTTGGTGCTGTTGCTGACTCTTTTAATCTGACAATCCAAAACCTTCGGGAAATTGTGCAGCAGGTAAAAGTTGCTGCCCGCCAAGTGAGTGAAGGAGCCCGAGAAAATGAAGCCTTTGCCCGCAGTCTTTCCTCTGACGCCCTCCGTCAAGCCGAAGAGCTTAGCGTCACCCTCAACTCTGTGCAGATGATGACCGAGATTATCCAACGGGTGGCCGTCAGTGCTAGTAAAGCTGAAGAGGTTGCCCGCAATGCTTCTGAAACTGCCGTTCGAGGTGGGGATGCCGTGGAACGGGCGGTAGATAGTATTTTAGAGATTCGGGAAACTGTCGCCGAAACCACCCGCAAGGTGAAACGACTCGGAGAATCTTCCCAAGAAATTTCTAAGATTGTTGGTTTGATTTCTCAGATTGCTTCCCGCACCAACCTATTGGCACTGAATGCCAGTATTGAGGCTGCCCGAGCAGGGGATGCGGGTCGGGGATTTGCGATCGTGGCAGATGAGGTGCGACAGCTTGCGGATAAAGCAGCCAAAGCAACCAAAGAAATTGAGCAGATCGTGCACCAAATTCAAAGTGAAACCGGTAATGTGCAACAAGCCATGGATGTTGGCACCACTCAGGTTGTCGAGGGTACCAAGCGGGCAGAGCAGGCTCGTCAAGCCCTTAGTGACATCATTCAAGTATCTCAGCGCATTGATAGTTTGGTGCGCTCTATTACCGAAGACACCATTAAGCAAACAGAAACCTCTCGCACCGTAGCTCAGGTTATGCAATCAGTGGAATTGACCGCCCAAGAAACATCCCAAGAGTCACAGCGAGTGTCAGCCTCACTACAAAATCTTGTCGGTGTTGCCCGTAGTTTATTGGAGTCGGTGGAACGATTCCGTGTAGATGCTGACTCGCGTAACTTCCGTTAGTTTACCCTTGCATTGGAGAGGAACTCAGAATGAATGCAGATCAAGAGCGGATTCTCGGATATTTTTTGGAAGAAGCCGAAGAGCATATCCAAACCCTTGTGGGAGGAATTGATCGTCTTAAAGAAATTTCAACCGACGAGGAGTTGATTCAAGAGCTGTTCCGAGCTGCCCACTCGATCAAGGGTTCTGCGGCAATGGTGGGGGTTAAGGCGATGCAGAAAATTGCCCATCGACTTGAAGATTTCTTCAAGATTCTGCGGGACGACGTGTCTATCACCATCGATGATAGGTTGCAAGTACTATTCCATCGCGCTGTATCTACCCTTGAGGGCTTGGTTCATGAATTGAGGGGGAATCTGAGTATTTCCGAGGATACAACCGTTATTGCGATCGCCGAAACTGAGCCAATTTTTGCTGAACTAGGCAGTCACTTAGAGTTCCTGATTGCCCACCAAACTACGGCACCTCTCCCCAACTTTGATCCCTTGGTTGAAACCTTCCGTGATCGCCTTACCGCTCAACTCCACGAGATGCTGGAGCTGTTTAAGCTCAATGATATGGATGCTAATCGAGCGCAACTCCTGCGGATTGTGGGGGAGATAGCAGGCTATGGTAGTCAATTTCAGCTGCCAGCATGGGTTGAGCTATTGCAAAAAATAGAAAAAGTGATTGCGAATTCGCAAAATACTGCCGCCAGTCTAGCTCCCGTCGTCATTAGAGATCTAAAAAGTGCTCAAGACCTCGTCCTAAGTAACCACCCAGAGGGGATAGTTGCCTCTACCCAACTCCATGCACTTCTGCCTATCCCCCTCTCCGACGATGAAGAAATTAGCATGATCTTTGGCGTCAGCGAAGATCTTGAATCTGGTACTGAGTTTGCCGATCTATCCCTGCTGACTGCTGATAACAGCGATGAAGGGGATCTGATTCTCGACTGGGAAGCCACTGAAGAACCGGTGGCAGCTATCGAATCCCTAGACCTCGATGAAGGGCCTAGAGTCGGGGAATCGGAACTGCGCAGCCTAGCTAATCTTTTTGAAAGTGATGATATGCTCCTTGACCTAGGCGATATGAACGCAGAAGTTCCGTCTGTGGCGACCGAAATTATCGAGCCAAGCACCAGTAGTGCGACCGACCTTGATGATCTGCTCACCGATTCAGTGACGGATTCATCGGATGATGCAACTATGGCAGAGCTGTTCGGGGAAGATTTTGCCAGTCAAATGGTCACTGAAGAGGCGGAAATCAACTTTGATATTGGATCGGAGGAAGGTGATCCCTTCGGACTAGAGCATGGGGATTCACCCATAGATCCTGCTGCATTAGCATCCGAGACAGGTGAAGAGCCAGACTTTGATTTGCTCCTAGATGGTGATTCTACGGATGAAGAGATTGATTTCGGCTCCGACTTTGCGATGGTTACAGAGCCCTTGACTCCCCATGATCAGGCAGAGTTGGATTTGGTTGGCCAAGATGTCCATAGTGGTCAGGGCAGCGAGCTAGAGGAAGAGTTAGACCTCTCAGGGGATTTGGATGGACTAGACTTCACCGATGTCAGTGTTGATGACCTTCTGTCACCTCAGCCTGTTCATGATCTTGGGAGTGACCTTGGGAATGAGTTGGGCGAGAGCTTTACGGAGGATTTTGAATCTGTCCCAACTGACGCGTCGGATGCGAGTCTTGCTTCTGCCGACGAGGCACTCTTGGATTTTGGGGATGGTTATAGCGAGTTGGGAGAATATCTATCCGACTCGGTAACGGATGGGTTAGTTGGCTTAGACGCCAATGGCGATGGCATGGATGAAGTTAATGGTGACGCAGACGCACCCTTTGACTTTAACGAGGATATTACAGCACCTGAGTCCGAGGTCACTGGCGAACCGACCGACTACGGTTTGGCCGATAGCATAACCTTTGAAGAGCTTCCTGCCAATGTCTTTGAGCCTGAATCGGGAGAACCTGCCACTGCCTCTCAAGAGGAATTTGGATTCTTAGATAGTCCGTTTGAACTCGATGAAGACATTTCCCTCCTAGACGAAGGTGTCACTGGCGTAGCCTCGGCGATCGCCACAGAGTCGGAACTAGACCAGGCCTTCTTGGATGAGCTAGATGCCATCTCCGAAGACGTACCGACCGCTGTAACTCCTGAATTCGAAGATTTTCTGCCCCTCGAAAGTGATGATGAGGGATTAGAGGTTTTAGATAGCCTCATTGAGCAAAATGCAGTTGAGTCGGTTGAGGTTCCCATGCCCAAGGCCGACCAGACGATCGAATTTCTTGGTGATTTCTTTGATTCGGGCGATTCTGGGGAAACCGTACTTCAAGACATGCCAGAAACCAGCATGTTTGATGACTTGGCTGCCCTCATCGGTGAACTTCCCGCTCCTGCCCCTGAGCCGACTCCCATTAAACCAGCGGAGAGTAAATCAGAATTTGATGACCTCGAAAATGCTCTCAAGGCCACCTTCGGCTCCGACTCTGGGCCCCTGATCACAGCACCGACGGCTACACCACGCCGCACCACCAAAAAAGTCACTGAGACGGTGATGCGGGTCGATGTCAAGCACCTAGACAGCTTGAATAACTTGGTTGGCGAATTGGTGGTAAACCGTAATCTGTTGCAGCAGGAGCAGGATCGACTGCAATCCTCCATTGGTTCTCTGCTGAGTTATGTCCAGCAACTCAGTGAGGTTTCGCAAAAAATGCGTGATCAGTATGATCGCTCCATCCTAGAGTCCTCCCTCAAAATGGGACGCAATCGGACTAAGAGTCCCTTCGAGTCGGGGGGGCAAGGAAGTGAAGAATCCCAAGGCAGTGAAATTGTTGAGAAATTTGAAGGGGATGAGCTAGATCGGTACACTGATTTCCATGTCCTTTCCCAAGAAATTATTGAGCTGATTGTGCGAATCCGTGAGTCGGCGTCGGATATTCAGTTTGTAGTCGGGGAAACGGAGCAAGTGACACGTCAACTGGGCACTATTACTACCCAGGTGCAGGATGATCTGAAGCAGTCACGGATGGTGTCCTTTAGTAACGTGGCTGATCGTTTGCCCCGTGGGGTTCTAGAGCGTTGCCTCAGCACCGGTAAGCAGGCAGATCTGGAGGTGCAAGGTAAAGAAACTCTGATCGATAAGACGATCTTGGATGTGCTTTCTTCGCCCTTAAACCATTTGGTGAATAACTCTGTCGATCATGGCTTGGAGGATCCAGCGTTGCGGATTGCTAATGGGAAGCCAGCCAAAGGCAAGATTCTGGTGCGAGCCTATCATCAGGGAAATCAGACCGTGATTTCGGTTTCCGACGATGGTGCAGGTATCAACGTGACCAAGGTGAAGCAGAAGGCGGTGACTAAGGGGCTAAAGACCCAGTCGGAAGTGGATCGGATGACAGACAATGAAGCCTACGATTTACTGTTCCATCCAGGCTTTAGTACCCGGGATAAGGCCGATGACTTTGCTGGCCGGGGTGTGGGTCTTGATGTGGTGAAAACGGCCCTTGATGACATTCGTGGCTCAATTGTTGTGGAATCTAATGTTGGCAAAGGAACTTCGTTTACGATTCGCCTACCGCTGACGTTGAGTATTTCCAAGGCGATGTTTTGCATTAGCGATCGCGGTCGGATTGCGTTTCCTGTCGATGGGTTTAAGGAAGTGGTGGAAGTGCCGGTGGATCAGTTGAAGGCTGATGAAACCGGTCAGCGCATGCTCCAGTGGAAGGACTTGACCTTGCCTATCGTGCCCCTTGGCACTTTGCTACACTACAATCGTCACATTAGCCGCAGCAATATCTATGGTAAGCAGGAGAATGACGAGGCCTGCATCTTGGTGTTAGAGAACTCTGGCAGCCATCTGGCGGTTCAGGTCGATCAGTTTATTGGTGAGTTTGAGATTGTAATTAAACAGCTGGAAGGTCCGGTGCCTAAACCCGCAGGCATTGCTGGGGTCACGGTTCTAGGGGATGGTAAGGTAATGGCGATCGCCAATGCGCTGGAGCTGTTTGATATTGCGGCGGGGCGTTTGCGACCAACCAGGGGTGAGCGCGTAGACCGTCCAGAAATCGAAGAAGCTCTTGAGACTGACCCGACGGTGTTGATTGTAGATGACTCAATCACAGTGCGCGAACTGCTGTCGATGACCTTCTCGAAGGTGGGCTATCGGGTAGAGCAAGCTAAGGACGGGCAGGATGCTTGGGATAAACTGCGGGCCGGGCTACCCTGTGATTTGATTTTCTGCGATGTGGAAATGCCACGTATGTCAGGGCTAGATTTGTTGGCGCGCCTGCAAAAAGATCCCCATCTGTCCCAGATTCCGATGGCTATGTTAACTTCTCGCAGTTCCCAGCGACATATTCAAACGGCGGTGGAACTTGGTGCTAAGGGTTACTTCACTAAGCCCTACCTCGAGGAGGAGTTACTCAGTGCCTCTCAGCGCCTGTTGAAGGGGGAGATGTTAGTCACCAATGTCACGAATGTTGGCAGTGTCTAGGGATGCCTAACTTTTGGGCATGATTGGCCTTTGGCGGCTGCTCCTACTGCTGCTGGCCCTAGGACTGCTGCTTCCAGTGTTGGATCGGCTGATTCAAATCTATCAGCTGCTCCAAGGACTGTCACCGATTTTAGCCGCAGTGGTGGTGGCAGTCATCCTTGTATTGCTGGCTGCCCTAGGGCTATGGGGCTGGCGACTATTGGGGGTGTGGGGGCAAAGCAGGGG
>JAAUUH010000172.1 GCA_012031145.1 Oscillatoriales cyanobacterium SM2_2_1
CCCCACCTCCTGGTAGGAGCAGCTCACTGGATCGAGGCCGAGGCCTGCGCCCCGGCCATGCGCGACGAGCGCCAGAGCCTGATGGTGAACCAGGCAATGGCGGCGATCGCAGGCCAGTACCTCTACCAGCTGATCGTCGCCCGCCAGATCACAACCTTCGAGACCGCGCTCGACCTGGCCAACCTGACGATGACCTCGACCTCGATCACCGCGGCGGCCCTCGCCGAAGCCAGCGGGCTCACCGTCGCGGAGATCACCCTGACCGATGAACCCAGATATCAACGAACGAGAGGACACTCATGACTCAGACAGCACCACAACCACTGACGGCGCCCAGACCCAGCAGTTCATGCTGTTCGACCTGGGCGAGACCATCGCCCCGCCTGCGCCGGCAGAGCCGCCACCGCAGCCTGAGGCTACGCCGACATCTGCCACTCGCAGCAACAAGCGCAGCCACAGTTGGAGAATGCCAACGTCCGCATTTCCCTGGTGCTCTCCCCCTGTCCCCACGCTACGGGTAGGGAAGTCAGCATTGCCCGCTCCTACCCGGAGATCGATCGCGTCCAGGCACCAGAACACTTCTGGGACTTTTTGCTGTGGGGCAAAACCGCAGAAGGATGGGATTGGCACCCCAAAGGTGTGGTGCTGTTTCTTGGCGGCGACCAGTTCTTTACCGTGGCGATCGCCCGACGGTTGCACTACGCCAGCGTGGTTTATGCAGAATGGGACACCCGCTGGCATCCCTGGATCGATCGCTTCGGCGCGCGCAACGCCCAAGTTGCCGCCACCATGCCCGCCAAATTCCAAGCCAAAGCCACGGTCATTGGCGACCTGATGGCGGATGTTGCCGAGGAACCGGAAACCGAGCGATCGCACCTCCTCGCCACCCTCACCTCCAACCCAACTCCCCGACACCCCACCTCATCGGACTCCTCCCCGGCTCCAAACCCGCCAAAACTCGCCCAGGGCACACCCCTCTGCCTGGCGATCGCCCAACATTTACATTTTCAAACCAACACCAACATTGTCCTAACACCCTCTTCGCCATCCCCGTTGCCCCCACCACAGACATCGCCACCATTGCCCGCTTTGCAGATTGCGATCGCAACCCCATCGCCCGCCAATTCGGCAATCCCACTGCCAAGCTCGTAGAACCTCCTGACACCCTCCCTTACTTGCAAACCCCCGACGGCATCCAAATCCACCTCTGGACGCGCACCCCCGCCTACGACCTGTTGCGTCAATGCAGCCTGTGCCTCACCACCGTAGGAGCAAACACAGCGGAACTAGGATCCCTGGGGGTGCCCATGCTGGTGCTACTCCCCACCCAACAACTCGATGCCATGCGAGCCTGGGACGGACTGCCGGGATTGCTGGCAAACCTCCCCGGCATGGGTTCCCTCTTCGCCAAAACCATCAACTGGCTGGTGTTGCGCCGCCGCAAACTGTTCGCTTGGCCCAACATCTGGGCAAAGGCAGAAATTGTACCGGAACTGGTGGGACAGTTGGAACCAGAGGCGATCGCCCTTCAGGTTGCCGATATGCTGGCACACCCAGAAGCGTTGCAGGAAATGCGCGATCGGTTGAGGCAGGTACGGGGAGAAGTAGGAGCAGCGCTGAAGTTGGCGGCGATCGCGCTGGAGATGTTGTAATGCCAGCATCTCTAACCCGCTGCTGCACCTTTTCTGCACTGCTTTATTTGTTATTTTTGCTTTAGTTACGTCAACTCCGGTCGTTCTCCAGATTCAAATTATTTGTGTAACCTGTTCTAGGGTCTCCCGACCTTTAAATACATTTGCTCTACCTTCCTTTCGGAGCAGTCGTTGAACTTAAAGGGTATTAGGCAAATGGCGATCGCCCCCCCAACCTGGAGCCGATAGGGTTTGGCATAGTGGAGTAGACGCAGCAGAGGATGAGCAGAGCGAGTTATCATGGGCTATGGCAAGAACTTAGTTTTATGGGGGGTCATGACTGAATAGTGGCTAGAGATCGATTTCATCAGGTCGTCAAAACTGCTTTGATAAAAGATGGATGGATATCGAGTCCTCTATTTGGCAGTTCCAAACTTGACGTATAACAGCTTCTTTCAGCTTGATTTTCCAGCATCAATGCTGGAGGAAAACGCGGTTAAATTGATTATTTATGACGTTGAATTGGAGCAGATTATTCAATGGAAAAATTAAGCAATAAATTAACTCAATATCAGCAGATTGTGCAGCAGCTTTTATTGAGATATGCAGAAATTAAACCTGCCTACGGAGAAATTGAGGTAGAGACGATTTTTGATACTGAGCGAAACCACTATCAAATTGTGCATTTGGGTTGGCAGCATAAGCGATGGGTTCATCATTGTGTAATGCATTTGGATATCCGCAATGAAAAAATTTGGATTTTTTATAACTCAACCGAGCATGATATTGCGGCTGATTTAGTCGATTTGGGTGTACCGAAACACGATATTGTTTTGGGGTTTCATCCTCCTTTTATGCGCGAGATGAGTGATTATGCGATCGGTTAAAGTAGGTTACTGAAAGATCGCGCAGCGTGTGCAGCACACAATCATCTCTTCCTCGTCTACAGAATTCCAAGCACGATAAAATTGAAGTTGAAAAGTCCGTGAGGTAGGAGGTATCGAAACTGCCAGAATAAGATCAACGCTGTCTTGATTGAGCATCAACTTTATATGGTCAAAGATCGGTTTCATGATGTTGTTAGAACGGCTCTGGAGAAGGAGGGCTGGCAAATTACGGCTGACCCCTATGAAATTGCGGTTGATGATGTCGAGTTTGAGATTGATTTGGCAGCAGAGCAGCTATTAGCCGCGACAAGAGGAAATCAGAAAATTGCTGTAGAAGTTAAAAGCTTTATCAGTCCGTCTAATGTTTCAGATTTTCATACGGCGCTGGGGCAGTTCTTGAATTATCGAGATGCATTAGAACTTGTTGAGCCAGATCGTCAGCTTTATTTAGCGGTGCGAGAGCCGATTTACAAGAGTTTTTTTAAGCGACGGTTTATTGTGGCTGCAATTCAGCGATATCAATTGCGACTGATAGTTTATGACGTACAACAGGAGGTCATTGCTCAATGGCTGTAGAACAGTATCGGCACTACATTCGACAACTCCTTTCCGAACGCGCCCAACGCGCTTCAAATCAACAAAATGCGCAGGAATATGAGGTGCAAACGGTCTTTGATACTGAGCGAGATCATTACCAACTGCTGCATGTGGGCTGGCGGGGAAATAAACGGGAATTTGGCTGTATTTTGCATCTCGATATTAAGGATGGAAAGATCTGGATTCAGCATGATGGCACAGAAGTGGGAATTGCCAATCAACTGGTTGAATTCGGTGTACCCAAGCAAGATATTGTGTTGGCGTTTCATGAGCCTGAAGTGCGCCAATTTACTGGCTTTGGCACGGGTGAATCAAAGGAAACTTCTCTAGCCTCTTAGCAAAATAATGCTGGTATCGTGCAGCGAATGCCCATCCACCCTATCCTGCGAGAAGCCGGGGACTGTAAAGTAGATTGTGTCAGAGGTCAAAACAGGATCTAATAAATGAATCACCTGAGGCACAACCTATGACCCTTCGACCCGAATTGATTGACGAACTGCTCAAAGAGTAC
>JAAUUH010000054.1 GCA_012031145.1 Oscillatoriales cyanobacterium SM2_2_1
GCGATCGCTCATTGTTGGTGGCGTGGGATCTACCCTATTGATGATTGGGGGAGTGCCAATGATGACCGGTCTGCCGATGCCCCCCTGGTTCCCTCACTGGCTCCACCACCCCTACGTCCAGTTGGCCCTAACACTGCCGATTCAGCTTTGGTGCGGCGTGCCCTTCTACACTGGAACTTGGCATGCCCTCAAGCAAAAAACTGCCACCATGGATACCCTGGTTGCCCTAAGCACCAGCGCCGCTTTTTTCTACTCCCTGGTGCCCACCTTTGCCCCGGAATGGTTTATCTCCCAAGGGTTAGCACCGGACGTCTACTACGAAGTCGCGGCGGTCGTCATCACCCTAGTCTTGCTGGGTAAAACCCTAGAGCGACAAGCGCGACAACAAACCACCACGGCCCTACGCCATTTGCTGTCCCTCCACCCCCAAACTGCTCGCCGACTGTGTGAAGGCGGCAGCGAAGAGATTCCCTGGGAAGCAGTGGTGAGTTCCGATCACCTGTTAGTTCGTCCCGGGGAAAAAATTCCCGTCGATGGGGTGCTGTTGTCTGGTAGCTCAACAGTGGATGAAGCCATGGTCACTGGCGAAGCAATGCCAGTGCTTAAGCAGGTGGGGGATGGGGTAACGGGCGGCACGATCAACCAAACCGGAAGCTTTGTGATGGTTGCTACCCGGGTGGGCGATGATACGTTTCTAGCCCAAATGATCCGCCTAGTCGAACAGGCCCAGGGCAGTGCAGCTCCCATCCAAGCCCTTGCCGATCGGATCACAGCCTGGTTTGTGCCCGCGGTTCTACTCACAGCGATCATCACCCTTGGAGTGTGGCTATCCCTAGGCGGAGCCGTCCCCCATGCCCTCATGGCCGCGGTGGGAGTGCTGGTCATTGCCTGTCCCTGCGCCCTGGGTTTGGCTACTCCTACCTCGGTAATTGTGGGTACCGGCCGTGGTGCAGAGCTTGGTGTGCTCATTAAGGGGGCCGAGGTGCTTCAGCGGGCCAGCACCCTAGACACCATTGTGCTGGATAAAACCGGCACCCTTACCGTGGGACGACCCATGGTCACGGAGTTTGTCATGTTCGATCCAAAGCAAGATCAGCGCTTTGCCACCGAAATGTTGGGGGCGATCGCCAGTCTTGAATACCACTCCGAGCACCCAATCGCGACTGCAGTGCTCCAGTATGCCCAGGCTAGGGGCATCCCACACCAAACTGTAACCGAGTTCCAAGCGATCGCGGGCTGTGGTGTCACTGGGTTCATTGCTGGGCGTCAGATCCACGGCGGCACCGAGCGCTGGTTCACCGAATTGGGACTAACCTGCCCTCCCTACCCCGCCACTGCCAAAACCTGCCTCTGGGTGGCGTGCGATCGCCAAGTTGTCGGGCTGCTCCAACTCAGCGATCCCCTCAAACCCAGCGCCGCCGATACCATTCATACCCTTAAGGCCATGGGACTTACCCCTATTCTCCTGACGGGGGATCATCAGTTTGTGGCCCAAGCGATCGCGGAGCAGCTTGGCATCCAGCAGGTCTATGCCGAAATGCGACCCGAGCAAAAACTGACCACCATCGCTCAGCTCCAAGCCAGCGGACACCAGGTGGCCATGGTTGGCGACGGCATTAATGACGCGCCCGCCCTTGCCCAAGCCGATGTGGGTATGGCCCTCGGCACCGGCACCGATGTGGCGATCGCAGCCAGTGATATCACCTTGGTTAGTGGCGACCCCGTTGGCATCACCATCGCTTTGCAATTGGCCCGCGCCACCATGGGCAACATTCGCCAAAACCTCTTCTTCTCCTTTGCCTACAATACTCTCGGCATTCCTATCGCCGCTGGCATTCTGTACCCCTTCACCGGCTGGTTGCTCCATCCTATGCTCGCCGGTGCTGCCATGGTTCTTAGCTCCCTTTCGGTGGTCACCAACGCCCTGCGGCTGCAGAACATGAACCCAAAACTTAAACGGCTTTGATGCTCACAGGTCACCGCAGGGTGATCTGGAAAATCCCGAATCCCACTTATAGTCAATTTAATTAAGAGCGACACAATTATAGTTGTTTTGAGTACTATTACTCCCCTCGCCCTTTATGGGAGAGGGGCTGGGGGTGAGGGCGAGATTGTCTCAAATAAATCTGAAATAGCTATAGTTACAGCTATATCTTCTTAAAATCATTGAATTGGCACGATCGGCGGAACCTAATTGCTACTCAATCAAAATGGAACTAAGCTTCACTCAGTAGCCCCATGTCTTATCAAAAAAGTGCTAACCATCTCCTGAGCTTAGACATCTTGAAGTCAACTCAATGGCTCGGCAATTTATTATGAATCGCCTCGCCCTAGCCTGTTTCTCTGCATTCTTGCCCAGGGCAAATGTGGCACTATTGGTTACTCAATCATCAAGCCTAAGATCATTGAACGGAGTAGGGGCAAACGCTGGTGTCGCAACTGCCGATCTTGTCCTATAGACATCACACTGTTGGGAATGAGGCGATGGCTTTCACGATGGTTTTTGTCTTTTCGGTCTTAATATGACAAGCCAGTTTGAACCTAAGGAATATGCACCTTGTTCGAACAGCAGGATACAGAAATCTGACCGGGTCGGAGTTCTAGTGGTAGCAATTATTAATGTGCTGCCCTGTCCCCGAAAGAGCTTTGATCACAAAATATTGAGGGGATTTGACAACCGCTGCCTAATCTCATACTAGAATTTCAAAGTCGTGTGCCATTTGTCCATGCAGATCGTTTTAGCCTGTAACAACAACTGGGGACAGGGCGGGCAGGGGAATTTCCTGCAACGGGCGGCTCTAGGACTGCACCAAGGGGGTGCCCACAGCTTGACCGTGTATTGCAGCGGCACGGCAGCGGACACCGCAACAGGCATTCAGGTTTTACCCCAAGGCTATTCCTGGGCAAGCCAGCGGCTGATGGCGACACCGTTATTGCGTCGCCGGCGAGACTGGGCGACGTTGTGGGCGGATCTATACTTTGATCGGCAGGTAGCGCAACACATTACCCAGGGAACAGGGAACCTAGACTTATTTGTGGGGGTAGCTGGGCAGTGCGCTTTGAGTTTGCGGGCGGCGAAGCAGCGAGGAGCGACGGTGTGGCTCTACTGCCTAAACACCTATTTGCCGTTTATGCAGGCCCAGATAGCCCAAGAGTGTCGTTTTTTGGGGGAACAGGCGATCGCCACAATGCACCCTAAAATGCTGTCCCGATTCGCTGAAGAAGGGGCGATCGCCGATCAGATCGTGGTGAATTCGGAGGTAGCTAAGGGCACGTTTGTGGCGGCGGGAGTTGCTCCGGAGCGGATCGTAGTGATCCTACCGGTGGTGGATTGCCAGCGATTTCGGCCCGCAGCAAGGAATGAAGAACCGTTTCGGGTGCTATTTTTAGGGACGTTAGATCCCCGTAAGGGAGTGCATTACCTTGTGCCAGCGTTTCGGGAGGCGGCGATTCCGGGAGCCGAGTTGCTCTTGGTGGGGGGATATTCGACGCGGGCAATGCGTTTGTTTTTAGAGCGCACTCTGCTGGAAAATCCCCAAGTTAGGCAGGAGCTTTGGGATGTACGCCAGATTGACCCGCCGCTGCTTTTTGGACGCTGTGATGTGCTGGTAATGCCGTCGGTGGAAGATGGTTTTGGCGTGGTGGCCTTGGAAGGAATGGCCAGTGGGCTGCCGGTGGTCGTGACCGAGCACTGTGGGGCGGCGGATGTGATTTGCCGTGGGGAAAATGGTTTTGTGGTGCCACCTCGGGATAGCGGGGCGATCGCCCGGGTGTTAGGCGATCTGGCGGCAGATCCCCAAAAACGCCAAGCAGTGGGGCGGCAGGCCCGGGCCACCGCCGAGCAGCATACCCAGAGCCGTTATGATCGCGACATGGCGCATTTATTGCAAGGAATTGGGGCATGAAAAAATCATTCATTGCTCGGAACTGTTGGCCCGAGCCGGGGGCGGAGTCAAAACCTACGTCGATGCCCTGTATGGGGTCATGGGAACGTCCTTTGCCCCGGAGTTTTTGGCTTCCCTCGGAGCTGTGGATCCGGCGGTGACGGCCCTGCTCCATGTTCATGAAGAGCGCCTGCTGAGCCAATATCAGGGACAGGTGCCGATTGTGTTTACAGCTCACAACCATGATGCCTATTGCCCCAGTGGGACGCGCTATTTTTCGACATCCCAAACGCCGTGCGATCGCACCCTATCTGTCGTGGGGTGTACATGGGGGCACTATGCCGGGGGTTGTGGCAGTCGGCGGCCACAAAAGGTATGGGAGGGGCTACGGCGGGCCCAGGAGGCCTGTGGGGCATTGCAGCGCCATCGCATTCCCGTGATTGCCAATAGCGACTTTGTGCGCACACAATTTTTGCGCCATGGCGTGCCGCCGGAGCAGGTGGTGACCCTACGCTATGGGATTCGGGAGCCCGAGGTATTCTGTCCGCCCCTGACCGAAGCGGTGCACCGGGCCCAACGGATTTTATTTTTAGGGCGGATCGTGCCAGATAAGGGGCTAGATTGGTTGCTCGAAACCCTGAAGCTCTTGCCAGCGCCGATCCACCTCGACATTGCCGGGGATGGTTGGTACCGGGAGCAGGTGCAGGGGCACTGTGAATCCTTGGGGTTGGGCGATCGCGTGACTTGGCATGGTTGGTGCAATGGGGTGCAGCTTGACGCCCTGTTTGCCCAGTGCTTTGCCGTGGTGTTCCCGAGTTTGTGGCACGAACCAGCGGGGATTGTCACCCTAGAGGCCTATGCCCGCCATCGACCGATTATTGCCAGTGCCGTGGGGGGAATCCCGGAGCATGTGCGCGCGGGAGAGACAGGGCTGCTGGTGCCAGTTAATGACCGGGCGGGACTGGCGGCGGCGATCGCCCATTTAGTAGCAGACCGTCAGCAGGCGATCGCCCTTGGGCTGGCGGGCAGACGGTGGTATGAGGAGGCATTCACCATTGCCCATCACGCTAGGTTGCTCCAGTCCATCTATGACCGCACCATCAGCCAGTGGGTGCCAGCCTAACCCGGAGAAGGCGGGGCTAGACTAGAGCCATGAAAGCAGTGGTAACGGGTTGTGCGGGCTTCATTGGTTCCCATCTGTGCGATCGCCTGTTGGCGATGGGCATGGAGGTGGTGGGTATTGACCGCTGTGATCGGCCCTGGAATCTGGCCCTAGCCCTGCCATCACCGCGCTTTCACCTAGTTTCCCAGGACTTGAGCACGGTGGACTGGAACTCGGTGCTGCACCACTGTCGATTTATATTTCACTTAGCCGCCGTGGCCGGGGTGCGCAGCAGTTGGGGTCAGCCCTTCGGACACTATTGCCAGACCAACATTCACCTAACCCAAGTGCTCCTAGATGCGGCTCTACACTGCCCAACCCTAGAGCGGTTGGTGTTTGCGTCCTCTTCCTCGGTCTATGGGTTGGTTGCCGCCATGCCCACCCCGGAAACCACCCCCCCCCAGCCCATTTCCCCCTATGCCGTCACCAAATATGCGGCGGAACAACTGGTGAATTTGTATCACCAAAACTATGGCCTGCCGACCGTAACCCTCCGGTTTTTCACCACCTACGGCCCACGTCAGCGATCGCAGATGGCCTTTGCGAAAACAATTCAGGCGATCGCCCAGGGCACCCCAGTGGACATCTACGGCGATGGGCAACAACGTAAGGATTTTGTCTATGTAACCGATGTGGTGCAGTCCATGGTTTTGGCAATCCACTGCCCCAATCTGTCGGGGGAACTGATCAACGTTGGTAGCGGAACGACGACGGCAGTGCAGGGAGTTTTTGCCCTAATTGCCGATCTCATGCAAAAATCTTGGCGGTATGTGTACCACCCCATGCCCTTTGGCGACGGTTCCCCCAGTTGGGCAGACCTCACCAAAGCCCAAAAGGTGCTGGGGTATGCCCCCCAAGTAGACCTTAAAACCGGATTACTGTCCCAAATCAAGGACTGGCAAGAACATTATTGCGGCTAAAAAACGTGGCTAAAAATGAATGAAACGTGGCTCCGGCGGGGCGATCGCGCCCTCGAAGTAAAGGATTGGGAACGGGCGATTGCCTGTTACCAAGAGGCCATGCGTCAGGAATTGCTCCCCCCGCACCTAGCGGCCCAAGTGCACTACTGCATGGCCACGGCTTGGGAAGGACGGGGTCATCCCTTGGTGGCCATTTCTAGTTTACAAAAGGCGATCGCCTGTGACCCCCAGCATTGGTTCGCCCATGTCTATCTTGGCGACTGCTGTCAGCGCCAAGGGTGGCAGGAACTGGCAATTCAACACTACCTGACGGCCCTGGCCGGTAGCCCGAGTAGTTTTACTGCCGATGCCCATGTGCGTCTTGGGAACACCCTGGCCCTTCGCCAATCCTGGGCCGAGGCGATCACCTGCTATCAGCGGGCCCTCAAGGTCAACCGCCACGAAGTCAGTGCCTACACCAGCTTGGTGGAGGTACACATCGCCCAAGGGCACCTAGAACAAGCCGCCGAACTTTGCGCCACCGCCCAGGCTACTGCCCCCGACTTGATTACCGCTGCCTGCTTGAACCACCTCGGTGTGGCCTATGCCCGCCAGCGCAATGATCGCCCCCAAGCCCTCAATTACTTCCAGCAGGCGATCGCCCAAAGTCCCACCTATGCCCCTGGACACTGCAACCTCGGCGTGATTTTATTTCAGCAGGGGGAGCTGCGGGAAGCCATCCTCGCCTACAAAGAAGCCACCGACCTTGACCCTCATCTCGGTCAGTGTTTCTATAACCTCAGTGTGGCGCTGCAGCAATCCGGCTGTGCCGAAGAAGCCCAAGCCTGTTTCCGGGCCGCCCATGCCCTTATCCCCACCCTCAACCACGTCGATTTTGTCCTATGAGCCCCACCGCCGAAGAGTTCAACGAGCCAACAGACTCCCCCGAGCCCGCCGATTCCCCCGAGTCACCCGAGCTCGAACCGGAGATCGCGGCTGCCCCCCGGAAATGACCACCCTGGCTAGCCACGAGCTCACCCAGTCCTTGCAGCAAACCAGTAGGGACGCATGACCTTTCCATGGCGTCCATGGCTGTGGCGCATTTTGCGCATAGTTGGGTTAGCCTACCTGGGCTTGCTATTGGTACTTTACTTTGGGCAGTCGCGGATGATTTTTTTTCCTAACACCCAGGTGGTTGGCACCCCCGCCGACCAAGGGCTGACCTACGAAGAAGTATTCTTCACCGCCGCCGATGGCACCCGTCTCCACGCCTGGTATATCCCGGCCCGGGATAATCACGCCACCCTGCTATTTTGCCATGGCAATGCCGGCAACATCGGCAACCGTCTTTCCTACCTGCCGATCTTCCAACGGTTGGGCATTTCCACCCTTTTGTTTGACTATCGGGGCTATGGCCAAAGCGCGGGGCAGCCCTCAGAGCCGGGCACCTACCAGGATGCTGCCGCCGCCTGGGACTACCTGACCCAAACCCGCAAGATTCCTGCCGACCAAATCGTAATCTATGGCGAATCCCTCGGTGGGGCGATCGCCGCCCAACTGGCGGAGCAAAAGCAATCCCCTGCGCCCCGCGCCCTCGTCCTTGCTTCCACCTTTATTTCCCTCAACCACCGAGCCAGCGAACTCTATCCCTATATGCCCATTGCCCTAATTTCCCAATTTGGCTACGCCGTCCGCGATCGCCTTCCCCAAATCACTGCTCCTGTGCTCGTGATCCACAGCATCGAGGATGAACTCATTCCTTACCACCACGGCCAAGCCCTCTTCCAAGCGGCCCGCGACCCTAAAAAACTGATTACCCTCCGGGGCAGCCACAATGAGGGGGTGTTCGATTCCCTGGAGCTCTACCAAACGGGATTGGCAGATTTTTTAGTTCCCAAAGGTGAGGCGTAGGCTCCAGTCAGCAGCCAACTCAACGCGCCGGGGCGATCGCAGCAGAACGATTAAGCTCACCAACCGGCGTAGCTGATTCGCGTGCTGCGACTGGTTAAGAGTTTTCCTTGCCGTCGGAGATTACGTTTGCGATGAACACTTCGGAGGTCTCATCTGGACCCATGAGACAGATCAAGCCAACCTTCTCTCCATCATCAAGTTCTGTCACGCGGTAGTGATTTTGAAGGAGCTTCCAGAGATTCTTCAGCATCTCTTCGCAGTCTTTCGTAAGTGCTGGGCACTCAGCTTCTCTTGTCTTCCAATCCTTTTTGTAGGGATTGGGTTCGTGGAGAAACTGGTGGCACTTGTTGAAGAATGAGTATACATCGGACTCTGAAACAGGACGATCAAAAAAGTTTATACTTTTGGATCCGTCTGGATTATCACAGAACGTGAACGGATATGGGAAATGATCATCCAAATCGTTGCCTAAGTATTTTCTAATTACAGAAGGCTGATACTCCTTCGTTGAACGCGGCCAGTCCCTAATATATTTTTTGCTCCGCGTAACGATTGAGGATAAATACAGCAGTTCAAAGAGTAGCCGAAATTGAAGAAAGATTGATTCGAGGCGAAACATATCATAATTTTAGGTTTATCTCGTTATTCAGAATCTTTTGAACAGTAAAGATACGAGCCTTGATGATTGTCATGCAGGCTTTGTACGTAGGGTTGTCCGAAGTGACACGCGCGACTCTTTCGTTAACGACTTTCGGAACTTTGCTCATTTCTTCTCCTAGCCAGTAACCAAACAGCAATGGCATGTTTGCAGGAGCATTCATCACTCAATTTGCCAGGACAAACCGCACAAAAATTCATGTTTAACCTGACATAGTTGAAATAATACCTAAAAAGGGCTTTAAGGACAATTTGCGTCATATTGGATTTCTTTGGTGAGCCTCGAAAAATCAAGACCTGATTGAGGATGACTACACTAGGAAAAACACTTCAGCGCCTCTCTATTCTCGACAAGGTAATCGTCAGAGATGCTGTAAGAGATGCCCTAAAGACAATGGCTAGGCGTGCCCGTCTAAGCCCTAACATCCGTTCTCCAGGGAAAAAGGGTTGCGCACTCCGACACCTCAAGAACGTTGGCTCGTTCTAGGGGCTGCATCATTTGGCGGTCACTGCTCTCAAGGCGAGCGGTTCAGCCCCAAGCCCGTAAAATTTGACGGGCGTGCTAGTACCCGTTCCGGAGGGCTAGCTTGAATTGGTGTGCCACGCTTCCTGGCGGCATTCCTCCGTGGATCACTGGCATTCTATAATTCCAGCTTATGGTTTTACAATTCCTGCCTAATATTTCCTTATAGATGGAAGCTATTCCGTCATGCCAGCCTGCGATTCTATGGTCCCAGACCGGCGTTCTCCTATAGATGACTGCCTTTCCGCCATTCCAGCCTGCGGTTTTACGATTCCAGACCGGTGTTCCCCGATGGATGGGTGCGATTCCCCTATTCCCGCCCCCGTGCGGTGGTTCCCTGCCTGCCCTAGGACAGGAACAGATGCCACAGTCCCAACGATTTACCCCAACCTAGGGACGGCGCTCCGCTGGTGGGCACAGCACATCGAAGTAGTAGCCCAGCCCACCCCGCGCTGGGGTGTAGTTCAGGGAATAGTCCTTTTTTTCTAAATGAATCCAGCCGCGATCGGCTGGGAATACCTTTTTGCCATTGAAGGCGATCGCGTAATTGCTGCAGGTAGCCCAAAAAAATTGGGTTTGCACCTTGGTGATTTTGCCGTTGGTCAATAGCTCTTGGCGAAACTGACCCAGCATGATTTCCCCTGGCTCAAGGCTGACTTTTCCCGACAGTCGGCCCGGACAGCGCAGCCCGTCCCACACCCGTAGGTGAAGGATTTGGGGGCGGCGATCGCCCCCAAGGTCAGCAGCAGCAAACCGATCCCGGTGCAGAGTCCTGTAGTGATGGTGCGCATATCTATCTCCTGAATTGCCATGATCATAAAACCATCACGCTTCCGCAATTCCAACCGGGAGCAATTCAGGACAGAAGTCCCGCCCCTAGGAGACTAGCGCCCCGCCACAGCTTGAGCCACTCCCGGCAGCGCAGCCATAACAAAAATCAGCGGTTTGGATGTGTTCGATGAGGTCGAGATCGCCGGACTGCAGAACATTGGCGACCGTGAGGGTTTTGCCCTGGCGATCGCGGGCCGGAATGCCGGCCATTTGGTTGAAGTCGCAGTCGTAGAGATTTCCCTGGTAATCCACCGACAGTTGGGGGCGACACATCAGATGGGGCAGGGTGGTAGGGTTAAATTGCTCCTGCAGAAAGGCAGAATAGTCCTCCGCCAAGCCAAGGCGGTGCAGGTGATGGTGCGATCGCCCAATGGGCAGATTGGCAATGGTGAGCAGGTGGTTGAATTTAATGCCAAAGTGCTGCCCTAGATATTCCCGGTAGGCGGCTTCCAGATTGGCTTGGGGCGGCGGCAGCCGAAATTGCTCCCGCTGGCTGGGTAGCGGCGGGTTGTAGACCAAATCCAGCACCAGATGGGGATCCGTTCCATAGCCCAAGCGATTTAACCAGCCGAGAGCTTGGATCGACTCCTCAAATACCCCATCCCCGCGCATGGCGTCTACGTTTTCGGCCAGATAGCAGGGCAGGGAAGCCACAATCCGCAGGCGGTGCTCGGCACAAAATTCCGGCAGGTCACCATAACCGGGGACAAAATAGATGGTCAGGTTAGAGCGAACGATCACGGCTTTATCTGACTGCCGAGCGGCGATCGCCAGTTCCCGAAAGCCTGCGTGCATCTCCGGCGCCCCACCCGTTAGATCGACAGTTTCAATTTGGGGGAACCGTTGCACCAACGCCACTAGATCCCGGAGAACTTCGGGTAGCAGTTCTTCGGTACGTTTGGGGCTCGCCTCCACATGGCAGTGGCTACAGGTGAGGTTGCAGCGCCGCCCCAGGTTGATCTGAAGCGTGCGGATTGGCGCTTTGGTCAGGGTGGGAAAGGTCATAGGTTGGTCTTTTGGGCGATGCGATCGTGGGCATGGGCTAGCTGCTGGCGCACTTGGGCAAAGCCGGTACCACCGTAGCTATTGCGGGCTGCAACCACCGTTTCTGGGGCGATCGCCGCAAAAATATCCGCCTCAATCAACGGATGCAGTTCCTGCCAACGCTCTAGGGGTAACTCCGCCAGCAAAATTCCCTCCTGAACACAGGTTTTGACCAGTTTACCCACCAAGTTGTAGGCTTCGCGGAAGGGTACGCCTTTTTTAGCCAGATAATCCGCCACATCCGTGGCATTGGCAAAGTCTTCGCGCACCGCTTGATGGAGGCGATCGCCCTGGAAGGTCATTCCCTCTTCCAGCAAAATCGTCATGGCCTCAAGACAAGAGCGCACCGTTTGCACCGTATCAAAAATCGCCTCCTTATCTTCTTGCATATCTTTGTTATAGGCCAGGGGCAAGCCCTTCAGCAGCATCAACAAACCCTGGAGGTGTCCGCACACGCGCCCCACCTTGCCCCGCACCAGTTCCGGCACATCGGGGTTTTTCTTTTGCGGCATGATGCTCGACCCCGTACTCACGCGATCGCTCAGCACCACAAAGCCAAACTCCGTAGAAGACCACAGGATCACTTCCTCGGCAAAGCGACTGAGGTGCACCATGATCAACCCCGCCGCGGCCAAAAATTCCACGGCAAAGTCGCGATCGGATACCCCATCTAGACTATTGCGCCCAATCTCGTCGAACTCCAGCAGGCGCGCGGTGATCTGCCGGTCAATGGGAAAGGTGGTTCCTGCCAGTGCCCCCGACCCCAGGGGCATGACGTTCACCCGGGCGTAGAGCTGCTCCAATCGCTGCCAATCCCGCTCCGCCATCTCAAAATAGGCCAGCAAATGGTGGGCCAAACTCACCGGCTGAGCCCGTTGCAAATGGGTGTAACCGGGAATTAGGGTTTCCCCATGTTCCTGGGCCCGCGTCACCAGCACCCGCTGCCACTCAACCAACTGCCGCTGCACCTCCCGAATCTGGGCCCGCACATAGAGCCGCACGTCGGTGGCCACCTGGTCATTGCGCGATCGCCCGGTATGGACTTTTTTACCCACATCGCCAATTAGCTCCGTCAGCCGCCGCTCCACAGCAAAGTGCACATCCTCGGCATCCAAGCCCGGACGAAATACCCCCGACCGATACTCCTGCCGAATCTGCTCCAGTGCCTGCACCATGGCTTCTACCTCCGGCTCCGACAAAATCCCCGCCGCCGCCAGCATCTGGGCATGGGCCTGGGACCCCGTAATGTCGTACTCAATCAAAGCAATATCAAAGGAAATACTGGCATTAAACTGGGCGATCGCCGGATGGAGTGCCGTTTCAAAGCGCTCACTCCAGGGTTGGGAAGAAGAAGCCGTCATGGGTACCACATCGCAAAAACGTTAATAAATTTTAAGGGCAGATGCTATCGCGAACCTTGATTTTAGGCGAAATTATTGGACAGACCACATCGGAATTCCGCTAACGCCAATTCAGAACCAGTGGTTTTAAATGGTGGATTTGGCCAGTAAAAGGCGATCGCCGCCGATCCGAACCCTATCCGCCACCAAAGCATCCTAGAATTTCCCACAATGATCTTTGTTGGGAGATTGGGGTGGGCAATAGACTCCAAATCACATTCAAATCCCCTAGGGGAACCGGACTGCGCCCCCTGCCCCTAGTTCATCCCAGCGCTTCAGCTTGACTATCAGGAGGTTATCAATGTCCCATCAATTGCCTTACCATCTAGAGCAAGTTAACTTCTTTGAGACTGATTCCCCCTTGCTAGAATTTGCTAAAAACGTCTATTCACAATGGGGGGAGGATGGCATCATTGAGCGAATCTTCACGATTATTTCTCCCATCAATAAATATTGCGTCGAGTTTGGGGCTTTTGATGGAAAGAATCTATCAAACTGTTGCCATTTGATCGAAAACAAGGACTGGTTTGGAGCTTTTATCGAAGGAGATGCCGATAGATTTTGCATGCTGAATGCTACCCACGGCAATCGGGAGAACGTGTTATGCATTCATAAATTTATCGATTTCGAGGGGGAAAACAGTCTAGATAATATTCTCAAAGCTGCTAATGCCCCTCAGGATTTAGACCTGCTCTCTATTGATGTGGATGGCATCGATTACTTTATTTGGGAGGGTCTCCAAGAGTTTCGGCCCAGGGTGGTCGTCATCGAATTTAATCCCTCCATTCCCAACGATGTCATTTTTATTCAGGCTAAGGATGCTCAGGTAAATCAGGGATGCTCCCTGCTTGCGCTGATTTTCCTGGCGGCGGAAAAGGGTTATGAATTGATTTGCTGTACTCAAAGCAATGCTTTTTTTGTTAGATCGGAACTTTATCCGATTTTCGAGATTCCTAGCAATTTCATTTTTCATCTCTATCGTCCGGTTGCCGATGGTCGGATTTTCCATGGCTATGATTCCCAGATCTATGTAGTGGGAATGGACAAGCTACTCTGGTCTGGCGTTCCCCTTTTCAGTGATGACTTTCAGGTGTTACCGCGATCACTCCGGCGGTTTGGCGACGCCCAGAGACACACCTAGTAGGGATGGGCGCGATCGCGCCCGTCAGGTTATATCGGTTAGGGCTTAACCCCTCGCCATAAAACGTTTGACCGTCAAATCGTGGCAGTCCCTAACTCTTCGGCTTTTTGACCTCAGCGAGCACTTGGGCTAAATCCTTGGCATTGGGGCCCCGGAAAAAAAGCGTCCATTAAACACATAGCTGGGTGTACCAGTGACCCCCAAACTGCGCCCTAGTTCGAGATCTTTTTCGACGGCGGCTTTAGCGGCAGCACTGCGGCGATCGCGATCAAACTTGGCCATATTCAACCCCTGGGCTTGGGCTAGGGAGCGGTAAAGCTCTTCCCCGAGACGGTCTTGGGACTCAAACAGCCCATCATAAAACTGCCAGAATTTCCCCTGTTGTCCAGCAGCCCAAGCGGCGTAGGCCGAGGGTTCTGCCTGGGGATGGATCTGGGCGATGGGGAAAAACTTATAGACCAGCGTCACCTCGCCGCCGTATTCGGCCATGAATTCTTTTACTGCCGTATGGGCGGCTTTGCAGAAGGGGCACTGGAAGTCAGAAAACTCGGCTAAAACGAGGGACTGGGCTTGGGAGCCGGTGAATGGCGAATCACGGATCACCAATTTGGGAGCTTCCTGCAACTGAGCGAAGACCTCATTGCGCTTGGCAGTGCGCTCCTGTTGCTGCTGGCTCTGGTAAGCTTGCACCGACTCTAAAATGACTTGGGGATTTTTGCGGATAATATCTAGCACACGGCTCTCTAGCTGGCTTTCGTCGAGGGGGGCGCTGCTGACTTGGGCGGGAGAACCACAGCCCGCAAGAAACAGAACCACGGTTAGGAGGGCGGAGATCACAAGGGCGGGCGATCGCATAGGGGGCAGGTGCCAAAGAGTTGCTGTTATTACCCTACTGTATTTGGGTCAGATCTTGTAGTTGGTCAGGCATAAATCGGGGCGAAGGCGCTGGGCGCGCCGCAGATATACATGGTGAATTTGTTGCTGGGTCAGGGGCGTATTCACATGCAAAAGAATCCGGATACAGCGTTCTAAACTGCTGCTAACATCCATCTGCTGCACATCCAAAAGAGGGACATATTGCCAGTGGGGGCGGGAGCGCGCCGCTTGGGCAGGAAAGCTGCAGTCTATGTCTGGCGTTGCCGAAAAAATGACGCTGACAATTTCGGCGGCATCGAGCTGATTGTGATGTTCGATGGCGTTCAGGAGCTCATCTACCGACTGGGTAACTGCGGCGATCGTGTTCTCTTCGACAGTTGTTGCCCCTCGCACTCCGCGCACGCGCCAATTACTCAACCCTAAGTCTCCACCACGCGCTCAGAATTGGCGCAATCATAACAAATTTTTGGCCGTCGGATGGGAGCTTTGTTGCTAAACTTCCCTTTATTGCCCGATGCAACCGCCCAAAATCCATGCAACTCAAACAGGTTGTGGCTCCATTTGGAGAAGTAAACGTCTATCTCCAAGCCGACGGCTCCCTCAACGTCGTCGCTACGATTCTTATGGTTCCCGATATTGAGGGGGCACGAGTGGGGCTGGCCCTGGACGGCTCGGCTTCGATGAAAAAAATGTATGGCATCAGCGGCGTGGTCAGCAGCTTCTTTGCCACGGCAGCGGTGGCAAAAAATGTGGTCGCGCCAGTAGCCCGCTCTATGGTGAGCTATCTTGCTAATTTTTCGGTTACAGGTAAGGTGGATTTAATCTACTGGGCCTGTGGGGCGGCGGGGGAACTGATTGAAGACTTGGGCAGCTTTACCGGGGCAGAGCTCGAACAAATTGACATTGCTGGCCCCAAAATTCCCTGGGGAACCGGCACACAGCTTTTACCGCCCATACAGTTTTTCATGGAGCAATACCAAAATGCCCCGGCCCAGGGGGTTAAGCAACCGGCCGGGATCTGTTTGATGGTTACTGATGGTGTGATTGAGGATCTCGATGCTGTTAAGGAACTGTGTTTTCGCTATGCCTTGGAGGTGTCCGATGGCACTAAACCGTTCCTCAAATTTTTGCTGATTGGTGTGGGCAAAGAAATTGACGAGCAGCAGTTGGTTGAATTAGACAATATGTTTGAAGGGAGTGTCATCCGCGATCGCCACGGCTGGGAGATTGACCTCTGGGATTATCAGGTGGCAGCAGACATTCAAATTTTGGAGCAGATTTTTAAGGAGTTTGTTTCTGAAGGTGTGATTGTCACTCCCTACGGCCGGATTCTTAATGACTTGGGGGATGTGTGCGAAGAGTATAACTTTGGCGTGCCCGCACTTATGCGCTTTACGCTGCCGGAAGGCTCCACCGCTTTTGTCTTGGAATTTTCTGGGGGTAGTGTTACCCAAGATCTCTCCTCAGTGCTGAGTTAACTCCGATGCCCTTGGCGTGGCAACAACTTCCCCTCACAGACACTCTGCCGGAATTTGGAGAGGTGACGGTCTGCGTGGATGGTGATCGCCGCCATGTAGTGACCACAATTTTGATGTTGCCCCAGGGGACAATGGCTGAGGGGTGGCGGACGGGAATTGCCCTCGATGGCAGCGTTTCCATGGGTGGATATTATGGGCGACGGCTCCAGACCCGAATTTCGCCAGCGTTGCTAAGGGGCTATGTCCACCGACGCCAACTGCACCTCACCAATCGGGATCAAGAACTGGGGCAGCAGCTCACAATCCGCGGGTTGCGTCACTTGCAGCGGTGTGGCGTACGGTTTTATCCCACGGCCAATAGCATCCAGGCGATCGCCCGGGAGTTGGTCAGTTTTTTGGCGACAGTCCTTGATCAGCGCGGCCAAACCCGGCTGGTCTACTGGGGCTGTGGCAACGGGGATAGCATTGAACCTATCGGTGAATTTTCCCCTGCCGTGGCTCCCCGGCTGGACGTTCCTGGCCCCAGTGTCTTCGGGCAAAATTCCTATCTATTGCCGGCTCTACGCTATTTTGTGGAGCGGGAGCGGCAAGCTCGTCAGGGGTTATATCTTTTTGTGACGGATGGGTATATCGCTGATCTGGAAGCGGTGATAGCGTACACCCGCACTCTTGCCCGGGCGATCGCCGAAGGAAAACGCCCACCCCTCAAATGTGTGCTGCTTGGTGTGGGCATGCCCCACGACGTGCCCCTATTTTCCACCCTCGATCACCTCGATACCCCCGTGGATATCTGGGATGCTAAGTGGCTATGGGAATTGGAGGATTGGCGACGAATTTTAGCCGAGATTGTCTCTCCCCGGGAGGTGGTCGCCGAAACCGCCCGAGTTTGGGATGCCAACGGCAACTGTGTGCAGGACTTTCCCTGCGGGCTACCACCGAAGCTGGAGTTCACCCTTCCCCGCACCTCCCCATGGTTTGAACTGGAGGTTGCCGGGCAACGCCTGCGGCAGTGGGTAGAGTTCCCCACGACCGTAGCAAGACTGCCGGAACGAATGCAGTCCAGTTACCACCTCCGGCAATGCGTCAGGCGCGATCGCCAGATTTTGGGCATCGCCTTAGGTGTGCTTTTGGCCATCGGGATTGGTGGCTGGTTTTGGGTCTCCCAGCAGAGATCCAGGGCCACGCCAAATACGCAGGAAAGGTTACAAAATGAGGCTTTGGAATTGGACACGCTAATCTAACTAGATATTGGGGTAAGGGCCGGAGGGCACCATGGCTAGCGCAACTCAGGTCAAGGAATATCTTTGTCAATGGCTACAGTTAGGGCATCACCTTTGTTTTGACGCCACTAATTCAGCGGATCTCCAATGTTTGAGCTGCCGTCATGTTGTTCATGGCGAGCGCTACAGCCAAGAGTTTGAGTCCCTATGGCAGAGAATTCTTGCTGCTCCCCAGCGCGCCCACCTTCAGGGCGGGGCAGAAACCTTCGCCGACTTGTTGCGGCCAGAGGTGGAACTATCCCTTTGCCCCCGCTGTGACCTTCTCACCCCCTGTCAGTCCTTAGGTGTCCGTCATGCGACTGCCTGCCCCTGTGAAGAACATCATCTGCCCTTCGATCCCAATGGAGTGATGCCGCGATCGCCCATTCAAACCCGCACCTACCTATCCCGCATTTGTGATCAGCTAGCCAGCGCCCAAATCCAACCCTAGGACATCTAACCCGATGACACAGCCCAATGACCGGCGGAGGTATCTTGGGATTCCTTCTCTCGGGAGCAGAACTCTGTTTCAATTTGGGGCGCGATTTGGTAGTTAGCGGATTTTGCCAAAATGGTTACCCCAAGGGAAAAATCGAAACACGGCATGGCCAATAATATTTTGGGCAGGTAAAAACCCCCACACGTGGGAGTCATTGCTGTTATTGCGATTGTCACCCATCACCCAGTAGGCTCCCGGGGGAATTTGAAGGCTTGGCATTTCGTAGTCTATGGCGGCAGCGATATAGGGCTCGCGGTAGGGCACACCATTGATAAAGACCTGACCATCATGAATGGCGAGCAGCTCGCCCGGCAGCCCCACCACCCGTTTGATGAAGGCTTGGTTGGGCTTGGCAAAGGGAGGGTAGAAGACCACAATGTCTCCACGACGGGGGGGGTGGATGCGGTAGGAAATTTTCTCAACCAAGATGCGATCGCCAGTTTCCAGGGTGGGCACCATGGAATCGGAGGGAATATAGCGCGGTTCGGCAATCCAAAGGCGTAAGCAGAGGGCGACTAGTAAGGCCCCCAGGATCACGCGTACGGTTTCCCACGACCACCAAGGGGCTTGGGGAGATTGGTTCTCATGGCTCATGGGGTTGCGGCGTCATAGTCGGGCAGCGGGAATGGGCCCATGCGTGCGCCTAGGGGCAGCCAGCGAAAGATGGCTCGACCGACCAGGTTTTCGGCGGGTAAAAAACCCCAGGCATGGGAGTCTTGGCTGTTGTTACGGTTATCGCCCATAACCCAATAGGTTTCGGGAGGGACGACAAAGCTGAGGTTGCGATCAGCATCGACCAGCACGGGCTGGGGGATAAAGCAGGGCTCTCCTTCGATTAGCTGCCGGGGTTTGGTACCGGTGTCGGGCATGGTGTACTCAATGGGGGCAGCCATGTAGGGTTCCCGGAGGGCTTTGCCATTAACGAATACCTTGCCCTCCCGAATACTGAGGCGATCGCCCGGCAAGCCAATCACCCGTTTGATATAAACCTGACTGCTATCGCCAACACAGGGGCTTTGGGGTGGGTTAAAGATCACAATTTCCCCCCGTTGGGGCGAGCGCAGCCGCAAAGAAATTTTATCTATGAAGAGGTGATCCCCGATTTGAAGCGTCGGCTCCATGGAACTGGAGGGAATAAACCGTGGCTCGACAACAAACCAGCGCACCCCCAATGCCAAGCCTACTGCCAGCGCCATGGTAGAAACGTTGTCAAAAATTTTGCGCTGTAAACTCTGAGGCTTGGCAGTTTCAACGGATTCGGTTTCGGGTTCTTTTGCAGTCATAGGGTGCCAGCGATAGGAACAGGGCGATCGCCCCCGAGGGTAAAAGCTTGATGCACGGCGCGGAGGGCGGCGATGGCATGATCCTGGGGAACCACACAACTTACCTTGATCTCGGAAGTGGCAATCATTTCAATATTAATCTGGGATTCTGCGAGTGCGGCGAACATCCGGGCGGCGACTCCCGACTGATGGGACATGCCGGATCCCACAATACTGACCTTGGCAATGGCGCGATCCCTAACGACATCACCACACCCCAACTGCTGGGCGATCGCGGTGAGGGTTTGGCAGGCGCGGGACAGGTCAGCCTCGGGGACGGTGAAGGCAATTTCACCGACCGATTCTACGGGCTGGGACTGCACAATCACATCAAGGCTGAGATGGGCTTCAGCTAGGGCCTGCAAAATTTGGGCGGCAATGCCGGGCTGGTCAGGCACATGACGCACCGCCAACCGGGCACGATTTTGGTCTAGGGCCACTCCCGAGACTGGGCGATCACTCCCCAACTGTTCCGGGGGGCCCACAGCGACATCAAACTTTTCTGCCAGTAGGTCGAGGGCTTGGGCACCATGGGCGGCAGCAATGACACAACTCACCTTAATTTCGGATGTGGAGATCATCTGGATATTGATCCCCGCTGCCGCTAGGGTTGTAAACATCTGGGCCGCTACCCCCGGACGACCCACCATGCCTGCGCCCTGAATGCTGACCTTAGCAACTTGGGGATCGTGGAGCAGTATGGCCCCGCCCAACTCCAACAACAGGGACTCCATGAGGTTCAGCGTCTGGTCATAGGCGGCAGCCGCCACCGTAAAGGACAGTTCATGGATGCCCTGCTGCGCTTGCACCGACTGGATGATCAGATCCACATTGATCCCGGCAACCGCCAAAGCAGCAAAAATTTTGGCAGCGATCCCCGGACGATCGGGCACATTCAACAATGCAAATCGAGCCTGGCAAGCATCCAGGGACACTGACTCCACAAAGCGGGGAATTTCTATTTGCTGGCGATCGCCCGTTCCTAAACGCGGCGATCGCACCAGTGTCCCGGCATCTTCCGTCCAACTAGAGCGCACCCGCAGCGTGACGCCAAAATTACGGGCAATCTCTACGGAACGGGGATGCAAGACCTTGGCCCCTTGGCTAGCCAATTCCAGCATTTCATCACAGGTGATCTCCGGCAATAACGCCGCTTGGGGCACAATTCGGGGATCGGTCGTAAAAATGCCCGGTACATCGGTATAAATCTCACATAAATCCGCTCCCCATGCCGCTGCGATCGCCACGGCAGAAGTATCCGATCCCCCTCGTCCTAGGGTCGTAATCTCTTCCCCAGC
>JAAUUH010000006.1 GCA_012031145.1 Oscillatoriales cyanobacterium SM2_2_1
ATTTTACAACCGACGCCACCATCGTGTGGATGATGAACCCTACGGGGGTGGGGCAGGAATGCTGCAAAACCGGAGCCGATTTTTGCGGCGGTGGAATCTTTGCCAGTGCTGCTGCCACGGGAGGTGATCTTCGTCACACCCCAGGGGGAGCCGATGCGTCAGGCACTGTTCCAGGAATTGGCGGGTCTGTCCCAGATGGTGATCCTGTGCGGCAGTTATGAGGGTATTGACCAGCGGGTGTGCGACCACCTAGTCACCCGGGAGGTGTCCCTAGGAGATTTTGTGTTGACCAGTGGTGAGATTCCGACCTTGGCGCTGATTAATGGCGTGGTGCGCCTGCTGCCGGGGACGGTGGGCAAGGAGGAGTCGCTGAAAGCGGAAAGTTTTGAGATGAGTCTGCTGGATTATCCCCAATACACCCGACCGGCGGACTTTCGAGGCTGGCGCGTGCCAGAGGTGCTGTTGTCGGGTAATCATCAGGCGATCGCCCGCTGGCGGCAGCAACAACAGATCCGGCGTACCAGCGAACGTCGTCCTGACCTTCTATCGGACGGTGATCGGGATACCCCCTAGTTTCGGCAACTCGCGCTATGATCCGGGAGATTTTCAGACCCACCCACTGAGGGTGATTGAACAGAGCCGTGACGATTAGATCATCTGTGTATGCCATGATCGGGTTTGCTATCCCCACAGTTCTGGGGATTTCCGGGGCGATCGCCGCCCCCCCCGCACCTACTACCTGGATCTTTCCCAGCACTGGGCTCGACCCCAGATTGAGACCCTATTGCCCCGTCTCCCTGCCACCATGCTTGCTGAGCCCCATACCGGACGCTTTGCTCCCGATGAATCCCTCACCCGCGCCCATTTGGCCGTGATGCTGCAAACTTTCTTTGCCGATCGCCCCACGGTGCGTCCCCGTAAAACCTTTCCTGATGTACCCCGAGGACACTGGGCCGCCGCCGCCCTCCAGTTCGCCTATGAGCGCAATCTCATGGAGGGTGATCGCACCGGGGCAATGCGTCCCGAAACGCCCATTACCCGCGCTGAGGTGCTGATGTCCCTAGCCGCGGTCCTGGATCTAAACCATGCCAAGGATATTCCTTCCAACCCTAGGGCCTACTTAAACCAGATCTACCGCGACGGCGGACAGATTCCCCAGTCCCAGCATCGGGCGATCGCCGCTCTTACCCAGCGGGGACTAGTCGTCAATTATCCCGACCCCCGCCTCCTTGCCGGTAGCACCCCCATCCGTCGAGGTGAACTGATCGCCCTGTTCTATCAGTCCCTTGCCCATCGTCAGCGGGTTCCCCCCCTCCAAACCCCCTTTGCCCTGCCTGGGGATCGCCCCACCGGGTTCACTGCCACTTCAGTCACCCCCGATGCCGGACAAGGAGGCATTACCCGCTTGGAAATACGCATCTCCCAACGCCGAGTCTTTGCCTTTCAAGGCTCCCGTCCTCTTAAAAGTTATCCTGTGGCCGTTGGCCGTGCCGGTTGGGAAACTCCCCTCGGTCGACATCGCGTGCGGCAGATGATTGCCTACCCTGCTTGGCAAAACCCCTTTACCGGTGCTGTGATTCCCAGCCGCGACCCAGAAAACCCCCTAGGCGATCGCTGGATTGGGTTTTGGACTAACGGCAAAGAATGGTCAGGATTTCACGGTACGCCAAATCGCAACTCGGTCGGTCAGGCAGTCTCCCACGGCTGCATTCGCATGTTCAATGAAGACATCCGCGAATTATTTGCCCTAGTCACTAAAGACACCATCGTTGAAGTGGTGCGCTAGCGGCGAGCTAGGAAATTCATCGGATTTACGGCACTGCCGCCGCCGGGACGAATTTCAAAGTGCAGGTGAGGCCCGGTGCTAAAACCAGTACTGCCCATCGCCGCGATCACTTGACCTTGGGAAACCTGCTGTCCTTCGGAAACATGGACAGCATGGAGATGGGCGTAGCGGGTTACCGTGCCATCGCTGTGACGGATATCAACCATATTGCCATAACCGCCGTCATTCCAGCCCGCGAAGACCACCTCACCCGAAGCCGCCGCCCAGATGGGGGTGCCCACCGGAGCTGCGATATCAATTCCTTGGTGAACACGCCCCCAACGCCAGCCAAAACCAGACGTAAACACACCATCGGCTGGCCAAATGAAGCCCGTTGATAACCCATAGCTATTGGCATCAGGTAGGTAGGCCGTAGCCGATAGGGACGGTAGCTCAGGAGCCAAGCGGGATCCCGTTCGAGTCACCGACGTCCCTGTGCGGGGGATTGGGTTCAGCCGGGCAGAAGCAATCCTTTGGGCTTGGCGCACCTCGGCTTCCCGCACCTTAGTCGCTAACTGCTCAACCTCTTGCTCCAGCCGTTGCACTTCAACGGAAGCCATGCGAGACTCCGTATCGAGGTCAAGGGGGAGACGAGCCTCTTGGGGTCGGGGCTGGGCAACTTCCGTTTGCTCAACGGTAGCAGTGATGGGCAACTGGGGAATGGCAGCAGCGGCGATGCGCTGCGGCAGCTTAACATTCGACTCATCTGCGGGTTGGCTAGTGGTCGCCGCTGGAACCTGAATAGGCAGAGTAACTTGCTCGGTAGGGCGTGCTGCTGCTACTCGTTCGGGGATGACCGTTGGTACGGGACGCTCTAGGGCTGCCGGTTGACTAGGCAGTTCCCGAACTGGAACCGGACTGACGGTGGGCAATTGTTCGGTCGTAAGGGCGGCCACGCGCTCAGGTAGGGGTGCCGCCGCACTGAATTGAGGCTCACTAGCCGGGGGAACTACGGTTTCTAGCGGTGCAGCAGGGGGAAGCGTCGCTGCTGGTTCTTCGGGGCGAACCACCGATGGCAACATTGCCGTTACTGGCGCAGGAAGAATATTGGCCGCAACTTTTAGGAGGGGCTCACTGGCTACGGGCAGCCCATCACCGGAGGTGGGAATCGACGCTGTTGCTACCAACTGCTCCTGAGCCGGCTCCGACGGCACCGTGGGTGAAGCACCACTCAGTTGCCACAGCCCATCAAGAGGCGTAACTGCCGTGGGCAGTACCATCGGTGTGGCTGCCGCCACCCGAATTGGAGCGCCTCCTACCGTTGGCACGGTGCTCGCTGCGATCGGGACTTGAACTGATTTGGGTGGCTTGTTAACGAAGGCTAGCAGCGCTTCAGGCTCGGCAACGGGGATTTTTAGATCCTGATCTAGATCTAGCCAATGGGCATTGTTCAAGCCATTGGTTGCAATGATTCGCTGCTGGGAAACCCCATAGCGACGGGCCAACATCGAAATTGTGTCGCCATTGCGTACGGTGTGGGTAATGTAGCGCTGGGTCTGCGGTTGTAGCTGGTGAGACACCAAAACCGGTTTGCCCTCCAATTCACCAAGACGACGCGCAAGGCGGTCACGTTCGGCTACTAGCTTGCGCTTAGCATGGGTCTCCTTGACCTGGAGCAGTTGGGTAACATTACCGGGGATCACTACAGGGGAATCAACGGCCAGAAATTCATCGGAGTCAAGGGCCGAAAATCGAGCAATCTCACCACGGGAGACATTGTAATAGGCGGATATGCTTTCGAGGGTATCGCCCGGACGAACCCGATGCACTAGTCCAGATACCGGAGGAATGTAGAGCTTAATTCCGGGTTGGATATCGGTGCGAGCGTTGATGCCATTGGATGTGGCAATGACGGCAGCATCTACTTGATAAACTTGGGTCAACTTCCATAGGGTCTCATTCTCCTTGACCTCATGAACGACAACCCCACGGGGTGCTTCCCAGTCTCCGGCAGCGATCGCGGCCCGGGCTTGTTCATACTTGTGGTCTTGGTTCTGAGAAAGCGCTTGGGTAAGGGTGCGGCTTGAGGGGACGACAGGGGTAACGGCTTGCTCATGCCCCACTTGATTGCTAAGCAATAACCCAGCGGTAGTAAGGGAGATTGTGAATCCTACAGTGGCTAGGGAGCGGCGAATATGGGTAGAACTTTGATGTTGCCGAAGAGCCAGGGTACTCTTGGGCTGGTAGACATCCTTAGGCAAAGTCATTCTTCTCAAAACTTACTCCTCATTAACAACTTCACATCACTTAGAATCAAAAGCCTGTGAATCGCTGACGTGTGAGAGCCAACACTGTGTGATGCAGATCACTGGAAACACTACCTTAGTTTTTTTTGATTCACAAGTTCATTGTGAACACCAAAATCACGTCTTTTGTGCATTACTGTAGCTCGGCAATCAAAACGCACAGGAAATAATTATTTGTCAACCCATGTTTTTTGTCGTTTCTTTGGATATTCGCCCATTTTCTTGCGTTTTGAGGTGGGACAGTCCCGAGGTGAATGTGTGTTTTTTAAGATTTTTTTAGGAATTTTGCCAAGAATTTATCCATTAAATAGGCATTTATACGCCATTGTGCGGTTCTTGGAGCGCGATCCGGTTTCGCATCCTTGAATGAATAAATGTCGATTCCCTCGCGCGATCGCCATTTTTCTCTCTTATGCTTCCATTTTCTCCTTCTTTTTTGTCTGAAATTTTCTTTGGAGCCAATTGGCGGAAAGTTCACCAAAGTTATAAACCTTAATGGTTGCGACGCCCTAGGGCACCGCAAATTCGAGTAACGGAATGCCCCAGCCCGGCGCTGAGGGGTATGAATCCTTTTTCGCAAAGGGTGAAGAAGTCACTTAATATGAGCTAAAGATTTTAATTCCATCTATGACTACCGGCTATCTTGCGCTCGTCCTCCATGCCCACCTTCCCTACGTTCGCCATCCTGAGAGTGATTACGTTCTTGAGGAGGAGTGGCTCTACGAGGCAATTACCGAAACCTACATCCCCTTGTTACGGGTCTATGAGGGCTGGCGGCGTGATGGCATTGATTTTAAGATCACGATGAGCATGACGCCACCGCTGGTGACCATGTTGCGTGATCCGCTGTTACAGGAGCGCTACGATGTCCACCTGCAAAGGTTGCAGGAGTTGGTGAATCTTGAAGCGGAACGGCACGCACACCACGGGCATTTGCAGTACTTGGCTAACTACTATGTCCAAGAATTCGCCGAAATCCGGCAAATTTGGCAAAAATATGACGGGGACTTGGTGCCGGCATTTCAGCAGTTTCAGAAAACAAACAACTTGGAGATTATTACCTGCGGTGCCACCCACGGCTATCTGCCCTTAATGAAAATGTATCCGGAGGCCGTATGGGCGCAAATCCAGGTTGCTGTGGAGCACTATGAGCAGAATTTCGGGAGCTTACCCAAGGGGATTTGGCTGCCGGAATGCGCCTACTACAACGGTTTGGAGCGGATGCTAGCAGATGCAGGGCTGCGATATTTCCTGACCGACGGCCATGGCATTCTTTATGGGCAGCCGCGGCCTCGCTACGGCACCTACGCGCCAATTTTCACTGAAACCGGGGTGGCTGCCTTTGGGCGCGATCATGAGTCGTCGCAACAGGTGTGGTCGTCCCAAGTGGGTTATCCCGGGGATCCGGTGTACCGGGAATTTTATAAGGACTTGGGCTGGGAGGCGGAATATGAGTACATCAAGCCCTTCATCATGCCTAATGGTCAGCGGAAAAATACGGGGGTGAAATATCACAAGATTACGGGTCGAAATCTGGATCTAGGGGCAAAGCAATTCTATGACCCCTACTGGGCCCAGGAGAAAGCAGCAGAGCATGCGGCAAATTTTATGTATAACCGGCAGCGGCAGATTGAGTACCTCAATCAGATGATGGGGCGATCGCCTGTGGTGGTGTCCCCCTACGATGCGGAACTATTTGGGCACTGGTGGTATGAGGGTCCTTGGTTCATCGACTTTTTAATGCGCAAGGCTTACTACGACCAGAAGGTATACCGGATTACCCATTTAGCAGACTATCTGCAGGAAAACCCCACCCAACAGATTTCCCGTCCTGCGCAGTCGAGTTGGGGGTATAAGGGGTTCCATGAGTACTGGCTCAACGAGACCAACGCTTGGGTCTATCAGCATTTGCACAAGGCAGCGGTACGCATGATCGAGCTGGCCCATCGGGAACCCGCAGACGAATTAGAATGGCGGGCGCTCAACCAAGCGGCACGGGAATTGTTGTTAGCGCAGTCATCGGACTGGGCATTTATTATGCGTACGGGAACAATGGTGCCCTATGCAGTGCGGCGAACCCGATCGCACCTGATGCGGTTTGACAAGCTATATGAAGACATCCTTAGCGCCAAGATTGATTCCGGCTGGCTAGAAAAGATCGAGTACATCGACAATATCTTTCCGGAGGTGAACTACCGCGTGTACCGCCCCCTGGCTGCATCCTAGGGTAAGGCGGGGATTTGTTGTGTTTTGGGGATTCGATTCCGTTAAGATTGTGCCACTGTAGCCATTTTTTGCGCCACCCTATGCCCCGTGTTGCTCTGTTTACGGAAACGTTTCTGCCCAAGATCGATGGCATTGTTACTCGCCTCAAATATAGCGTTGAATATCTAGTACGGCTGGGAAACGAGGTTTTGGTGGTGGCTCCCGACGGCGGCTGACAGAGTACTGCGGGGCGCGGGTCTACGGTGTGTCAGGGTTCCCCTTGCCGTTATATCCCGAACTGAAGCTCGCTTTACCCCGTCCGGTCATTGGTTCTATTTTGGAAGAATTTTGTCCTGACATTATCCATGTGGTCAATCCAGCAGTGCTAGGCTTGGCGGGATTGTTTTATGCCAAAGCCATGAAAATACCGCTCCTAGCGTCCTATCACACCCATCTCCCCCAGTATTTGCAACATTACGGACTTGGGTTCCTTGAAGGGGCAATGTGGGAATTGATCAAAACAGCCCACAATAATGCGGATCTAAACTTGTGTACGTCCACGGCGATGGTTGCTGAATTGCGATCGCACGGTGTAGAGCGGCTAGACCTTTGGCAGCGAGGTGTCGATACGGTGCAGTTTCACCCCCGATTTCGCAGCTTGGAAATGCGATCGCGCCTAAGTCAAGGGCATCCTGATGATGTACTGCTGTTGTATGTGGGACGGTTGTCCGCCGAAAAGGAAATTGCCCAAATCCTTCCGGTATTGCGCTCAGTCCCCAATTGCCGTTTGGCCCTGGTGGGCGATGGCCCGCACCGTCAAGAATTGGAACGGATCTTTGCCGGAACGACCACCCACTTTTTGGGATACCTACGTGGGGATGATTTAGCGGCGGCCTTTGCCTCCAGTGATGCGTTTTTGTTTCCATCTCGCACCGAGACCTTGGGATTGGTGCTTTTAGAAGCAATGGCTGCCGGTTGCCCGGTAATTGCCGCTAACTCAGGGGGGATTCCCGATATTGTGCGTGATGGGGTCAATGGTTATTTGTTTGATCCAACCCAAGACCACGGGTTAACCATGGCGACGCAGAAACTGCTGGAATTGTCAGAGGTTCAAACCCTAAGGGCAAGCGCCCGCCACGAGGCAGAGCGCTGGAGTTGGGAGGCGGCTACGCGCCAGCTACAGACCTACTATGAGTCGGTGATTGCGGCGGCGCGGCAACCCGCTAGGGTTTAACGCCAGCCTGCCCGATCCATGATCTTGAGGGCTTCGCTATTGTTTCTGCCGATGATGGCGGCGTTGAGTCGGTCTTCTTTGAACCGTCCATAGCTGGCTAGGACAGGATCAAGCGTGACTCCAGCCCGAACGGGATATTCGTTATTGCTTTTGGCTAGGACTTCTTGGGCTTCAGCACTAACTAGATACTCAAGCAGTTGGACTGCGGCTTGTCGATTGCGCGCGGTTTTCACCACCCCAGCCCCACTGATATTGATGTGCGTTCCGCGCCCTTTCTGGTTGGGGAAAATAACACCAATTTTCTTGGCAGCTTCCTGCTCGGCAGGACTTTTGGACTTGACCAGACGGGGGAGATAGTAGGTATTCACAAAAGTAATGTCAGCTTCCCCAGAGGCGATCGCCCGAATTTGGGCCGTATCGTTGCCGTTGGGTGGGCGGCGGAAGTTAGCGACCACACCACGGGCCCACTGCTCCGTTACCGCGGGCCCATTAGCTGCCAAGACAGAACCTGTGAGGGACTGATTATACACATGGCTAGAGGTTCGAGAAATAATTCGCCCTCGCCACTTGGGATTGGCCAAATCTTCGTAGTTTTGGATCTCCGTTGGCAACACCCGGTCTTTGTTGTACATGATCACCCGTGCCCGTTTAGTCAGGGCAAACCAATGCCCCTCGGGTTCCCGCAGGTTAGCCGGCACTACCCGCTCCAGAATTGGCGATCGCACGGGTTGCAACAGTCCTGCTTCCTGGGCCCGCCAGAGATTGCCAGCATCAACAGTAACCAGTAAATCTGCGGGGCTATTGGCACCCTCACTGCGAATCCTTTGAATCAATTGTGCGGCATCTGCTGAGACTATGTTGACCTTAATCCCAGTCCGGCGGGTAAAGTTTTCATAAATTGCGTTGTCAGTGTCATAGTGCCGAGCAGAATACATATTGACAACTCGATCCTGAGCCAAGACCGGCTGCTGCCACCAAAGAATTACCAGCAAACTGAGGCAGGCAAAAGCTGCTGCCCATAGCTTCCTCCGGACACGTTTTGGGATAAGGTACATCAAAATCTTCCCTCATTAATGATAAATAGTCCTAACTAGACTGCCATAAATCTCGGCAAATAAATGCTAATTTTCAATAAATTTGCTAATTATTCTCATTAAAACAGGCAGTAGATTTCCCGTTGGAGCTATAGGACATTCCGACGCCGGGTCTATGCTCCTCTCCTAGCAAGTTCACAGAAAAAAAGCTTTGCTTCTCGCTGACGCAGGAGAGTGGCAAAGCTACATATGGGCACGACCCCACAATTCTTGATCAGAGGGTGTGGTCTGGCCGGTAAAGATGATTTTTTTGAGATGCTAGGGGCTAGGTAAGGAAGACTTAGTTCCTACTTGGGGCGATCGCCAAAAATAACTCTAATTCGCTAGTCAACTTGTCCCGATAGGAAGCCGTCACCCCCAGACCTCGAATATTCTTGGCTAGTGCCTGTCCTTCCGGTGTGAAACCGGCCTTGACCTCTGCTGGCAAAAACGTATTCAGCAACTGCCAAGTGCGCTGCCCATCGAGATAGTAGTACCCCACATTTTGGGATGGCAGAGTACCCATCACGGACTTAAACGCTTCCGTATCGGCCAAGGGTGCCGCAGGCTTAGGCACAAACAGACTTGCCGCCGGTGCCAAGGTCACAAAGAAGGTATCTTCACGGTGCCAACCATGGGAAACCACTGCCCCTGGAGTTCCCGGCGCAAACCATTCGGTCACAGCCACGCCATCAGCATCCCGTTTCTCCACCGTGCCCCCATTCTGGGTCACAAACTCGTCGAACTTCTTCAGGAAGGCCTCTGCCGCGCTGCGGTTACTGGTTTGAAAAAGTACCACGGGTGCCAGACCTTGGGTTTGGGCCAGAATCCCCTCTGGCTTAGCGGCAATCATCCCAATGGCAAACTCCTTATCCATCCAGCCAAAGACATCTTTGTCCAAATCTAGGGCAAGAGGAGAGGACTTCGCCTGCTCACGTAGCTGATCAATTCCCTGCTTCAGTTCTGGCTCCTTCGATGCTTCGGTGACAAATCTCTGCCAATAGGCATTGAAGTTAATCCCTGAAGTCACCGTGAACGTCTCGGCTGGTAACTGTGACAAGATCTCGTTGGGAGAATTCTGAATCTGTCCCACATCAACACTAGGATTCAGTTTGCCCAAAACCTTCATCCGAATCCCGGCATCATCAACTCCAATGCCAAAGTGCATAGAATCGACCTGCTCCAAAGCTTTTGCCGCGTCGGGGGGAATTGGCTGCGCCTCAGGACTGAGGGTTGCCAACTGGGTAATCGACTTAGCGAAATTAGGAATAAACACTCGAACCAAAGGACTCGCTAGCTGCAAATCACTGCTACTTAGGTTGGATGCCAGCGAAGGCTGTCCTTGGAAGGTATCTACCGCCAGTTGCACCGATTGGGATTGGGGGGAAAACACCAAAAAGTTCCCCACAATAGCGGTGTTCACGGTGTTGTCATTACGCGTTACCGTCGCGATTTGCACCCCCTTGTAATCGCTCTCAGAGCTTTTAGCTCCCTCACGGGATTTAACCTTATTGGCAAAGGCCGTCGCCGCAGCTTGATCCTTAACTTCTACTACCACCAGCACATTGGGCGTTACTGCTGCCTGAGGAGCTGGAGTCGCTTCAGGAACCTGTACTAGGGGAATAGAACCATTGCTAGCCACAGGGATATACCGCGGACGAGCGGATGCCGATGGAGCGGAGGGCAGAATTGCAAACATAATTTCACGACCTGCCCAAGGCCGAATGTCCTGATCCAAGTCAAAGCCCCCATCAGCTAAAAGCTTGCTGAAATCTTCCACATTAGACTCATAGGACTTTTTTACCTCGGGAGGCAGTAAAGCATCCAACTTGGCAAATGCTGCTGCGTCATTGCTAACGGTAATCGCGACCAGCGCCTGCTGTGGCACGAGGGCGGATGCCCCAGAAACTTGGCTGATTCCAGGAATTGAGGGCACTCCACCTTGATTCAGAAAGTAGTAGGCACCAGCGCCCCCGGCAGCAACAACAACAGCCCCAGCAATGGGGAATAAATAATTCGGTTTTGACTCTGACATGGTGTATCCGTAAAGGTGTGGCTGTGCTGAGAATAAACAGTCGAAAAAACGCAGTCATTTTACCAAAACATGAGTACTTCTACGGATCAATTCTCTTCGTCCTCCTCTTCTCCATCTTCGCCATACTCCTCCAAGTCAACGTCGTCATCGACTAACTCATCATCATAGGGACGGTGGGAAGAACGGGTCTCAATGCGTAACTCGGGACTAGACTCTAGGGTGTAGGCAGGAGCGGTACGATCATCAATCAACAGATCCTCCTCGGGCAAGAATCCTACCTCGGCATCGCTAGACTCGAAATCCATTACTGGATTATCGTAGGCATTAAAACCCGTTCCGGCTGGAATCAAGCGCCCAATGATCACATTCTCCTTGAGACCGCGCAGCCAGTCAGACTTACCCTCAATCGCTGCTTCGGTTAGCACCCGTGTGGTTTCTTGGAAACTGGCCGCTGAGATGAAACTGTCGGTATTCAAGCTAGCTTTTGTAATTCCCATCAACACCGGGGTGTAGTCAGCCATTCCTCCACCCGTGATCTCCATCGCTTCGTTGATCTGCTCCACTTGGTGTAAGTCCACCAATTCACCTGGCAGTCGGGTGGTGTCACCGCCATCATCAATCCGCACCTTAGAGGTCATCTGCTTCACCACCACTTCGATGTGCTTGTCAGAAATATCTACGCCTTGGGATTGATAGACCGATTGCACCTCATTCATCAAAAACTCCTGCACCTTCTGTAAGCTGAGAACCGCGGCATCTCGAGTGCCTTTGGTCTCGCGATATAACTGGAAGAAGATGTCAAGGATGTCATGGGGATTGGCTGGCCCATCGGTTAGGGCTTCACCGGCTTGCACCCGCTGTCCATCAGAGACGATCAAGCTTTGCCCGGCACTGATGAAGTAGTCTTCATCCACAGTGCCATCGTCTCCCAGGATTTTTAGCACTGGCAGCTCGTCATCATAGGTGACTTGAACCACACCCGGTACTCGGGCGAGGACACACATCTCCTTGGGCTTACGGGCTTCTAAAAGTTCCTCAATTCGAGGCAAACCCTGGATGATATCTCCGGTTTTGGCTCGTTCAAAAACCAAGTATGCCAATACGTCACCGCGCTGCACCAAGCTGGCATCTTCTACCTGTAGAAGCGCCCCAGTCGATACAAGATAGGGACGGCCACGGCGCAGAGTGATTTTCTCCGCCTCAACGGACACGACATAGCCCGACTCTGGGCTGCGGGTTCCCTGGGTGTCAATAACATCCTCTGCCCGCAGTAACTCTCCTACCCGCGCCGTTGTTCCGTGGCAAGGGATCTCGACTCGATCCTCATCCGTGACCAATAGGATCCGGCGGGTGCGCTCATTGCTGCTGCGCCCACCGCGTACTTCTCCGCCCTGACGACACAAAATCTCGGTGCGAGCGACTACGGATTTCGGTTCGATATGATCGCCGTCGTTGACCAAAAGTCGTGTCCGCACCTGATTTTGCCCCGTCTCCGAAGATGTATCCTGACGAATCACTAGGGATTCCAGGATCACTAGCTGGAGTCGCTTGAGTTCGGGCTGGAGTTCATCGGTAATAAACTCAATATCCGCCGTCACCTGTGTCCCATCGGAGTTGGTGTCCACCTCCAGCAATAGTTGGATTTTGAGCAGTTCCACGCCGTCAATAGACTTTACGCGATCGCCATCCTTAAACTGAATCCGCTGCACGGCCCGCAGGCTAATGCCGCGTCCTTCCTGATTCACCGACTCCTGACTCGGTACGGTTGGGGTGTCGGGAACAACGTACTCCACCACGGGACGAAGCAGCAGGGCTGCCCCGTTAGGAGTCTCAACGAATTCCAAATAGCACATTTCGTCAACTGCCAACCCTTCCAATATCTCAGTTCCAGGATAGGCAAAGGTTTCATGTTTCTGGATGGCTGCTTGAGGATCATCCACGTAATGGAGTTTCCCCGGCTTAATCACCAATTCACGCAGAATGTCATTCTTCTCGACCACCTCCACAATTCCGGCGCTCTGGCTAAAGATGTCCTTCACCACTTCCGTACCGGCTTCCACAAACTGATTTTCCTCCACCTGCAACAGGGAAGAATCCTTATTCACCTCATGGGTCTCTTCAGGGATCCAAAGCAATGTTCCACCCTTAACGACCTCATAGCCTTGCTTGCTCTTGGCACGCTTGGAAATTTCTACTCCGGCGTACCGCAGAATTCCACCGCTAGTCGTGTGGTATGTGTCATCAATCAACTCTGCGACCACTTGATTGTTAATCACCTTAGATCCCGGTGTGGTCTTGAGGGAGAACCGTTGACCACCCTTTGTTTCTAAAACGTAATGCTCGCGACCTTGATAGCTTTCCTCCAGTACTGTTGCTTGATCCAGCACCACTGACGCCGTAATGATTTCCACTTCTCGATCATGACGGCTGGTACTTTGGGTAAACCGCACAAGCCCGCCATGCTCCGTAATCAGTCGGGTCTCCGCAATCACATCACCGGGAGCAACCTGGTCGCCATTGACCACCGTTGGCTCGGCACCTGGGGGCAGATTGTACACTTCCCCTGACAGCACCCAAATTCGCCCCCGCTCACCGCGAGCCAGGTAGCTGGTATTTCCCTGACGATCCTTCTTCTCTTCAATCGCCAAATCGGCAAACATAATCTCTCCTGCCAAGTCGGTGTTTAGGGACTTCTGCGCCTTTTCCGTAGACTTCCGCGATGTCCGACCCGAGGGAACAATCTCCGCCACCAATTGCTGTGCCTGTACTATCTGTCCATCACTTACCAGCAGGGTTGAACCCTGGGTTACCTGAAACACCTCGCGCTGTCCATCCTTGGCCACCAATACAAATTCACTGTTGAATTCCACTAAAAACGCATCATCCCCATGCTTGGTTCGCATCGGACGGGTTTTAAGCCTCGGATCGTACTGAACCTTGCCAGTGAAGGGGGCACGGCGCTGCTGGGCCACTTCTCCCGTAAATACACCCCCTGTGTGGAAGGTGCGCATGGTCAACTGGGTGCCCGGCTCGCCAATGGATTGGGCCGCGATAATCCCCACGGCCTCGCCAATATCCACTAATTTGCCATGGGCTAGACTCCAGCCGTAGCACATCTGGCATACCGATCGCGTTGACTCACAGGTCAGAGCGGAGCGAAGAGTGACTTCTTCTACACCAGCTTTGACGATCTTTTTAGAAAGCTCCTCAGAAACATCTTGATTGCGGGACGCTACCAGCTCTCCTGTCTGAGGATTAAACACATCCTCTGCCAATACCCGTCCAAACATGCGGTCTTCGAGTTTAATCAATGTGCGATCGCCGTCTTTCATGGCCCGCAGCCTCACCCCGCGTGTCGTGCCGCAATCCACCTCGCGAATGATCACATCTTGGGATACATCTACTAGCCGCCGGGTTAAGTAGCCCGAGTCCGCTGTCCGCAGTGCCGTATCCACCAGACCCTTCCGCGCCCCGTAGGATGAAATAATGTACTCCGTGACGGTCAGCCCCTCACGGAAGTTAGCCTTAATTGGCAAGTCAATAATTTCCCCCTGGGGATTAGCCATCAGTCCCCGCATCCCCACCAACTGCCGCACTTGGGAAACATTTCCCCGTGCCCCCGAAGTTGCCATCATATAAACCGAATTGAGCGGATTATTGGTGCGAAAATTATTTAGTACCTCATTTTTCAACTTCTCATTGGTTAGGTTCCACGTGTCAATTACTTTCTGGAATCGCTCTACCTCCGTGATTTCGCCTCGGGTATAGCGACTCTCCGTGGAAATGATTTCGGCATCGGCTGCCGCCAATAGTTCCTTCTTGACTGAAGGCACCTGCAGATCATCCACACTAATGGAAACCCCCGCTTGGGTGGCGAAACGGAAGCCAACATTCTTCAACTCATCCGCCATTTCCGCCGCTGCCGAAGCGCCAAAATTGGTGAATGCCCAAGCAATTAACCGCTTCAATTGCCCCTTGTCAACCGTACGGTTACGAAAAACCAATGGCTTCACAGACGTGTCGTTGGTGCTATTAGTCATGGGTTATGCTCCTAGGATTTATTTGCTCAAGGCCGTATGAATGGCAAAGTTGAAAATGACTCGTCCAGTCGTCGTGTGAATGTAGCGCGTCACCAGTTGACCACTCTGATCATATTGAGACTGGGTGAGAGGCTTACCCGTCTTGCCACCAAAGTAAATCTCAGAGTATGCCTCATGATTAGGGGGAAGTTCAGGGGCGATCGCCCAACGGATGACTAAAGCATCGGCAGTGATACGCAGCACCTGTCCTGCCCGATCAGCTATAAACCCTGAAGTCAACGGTGTCCCAGCGCGGAAAATCGCCCCCCGCTCAATCAGCGGCTCTTGTCCTGCCAAAGAAACGTCGCCAATGCTAGAGTCCACCAAAAACATGCGTTCACCCAAGGGCTCGTCGTGCTCCACCTCACCCTCAAAACGCACCCAGATTTGGTCATGGAGGTGGAGCTGCTTTTGGTCGTAGGCAACCGCCACATCGGCAAAATTGCGGTAGTAGCGATTGGCAGGAATCTTTTGCTTGATCGGATTTTCCACTGTCAAATAATAGCAACCCATCACCATATCTTGACTGGGTGCAACAATAGGACGACCCGTTGCTGGCGACAAAATATTATTAGAAGCCAACATCAACAACCGCGCCTCCGCCTGGGCCTCTAGGGACAAAGGCACATGCACGGCCATTTGGTCGCCGTCAAAATCTGCATTGAATGCTGGACATACCAGGGGGTGCAACTGAATAGCGCGTCCGTCCACCAGTTGAGGTTCAAACGCCTGGATGCCAAGGCGATGCAGCGTTGGCGCTCGATTGAGCATGACCGGGTGATCTCGAATCACATCCTGCAACACCTCCCAAATCGCTGGATCATTGTGCTGAATTTTCTTCTTGGCCGACTTGATGTTGTTGCACAGGTTCGACTTAATCATTCGCTGGATTACGAAGGGCTGAAACAACTCGATCGCCATTTCCTTGGGCAATCCACACTGGTGAATTTTCAAGTTGGGTCCTACCACAATCACCGAGCGACCAGAATAGTCCACCCGTTTACCCAACAGGTTTTGTCGGAATCGCCCCTGCTTTCCTTCGATAATGTCTGAAAGGGACTTCAATGGGCGATTATTCGCACCTACTACCGTTCTTCCCCGCCGTCCATTGTCAATCAGGGCATCCACCGCCTCCTGAAGCATCCGTTTCTCATTGCGAACAATGATTTCTGGAGCCAAAATCTCCTGCAACCGGGCTAAACGGTTATTGCGGTTGATAACCCGGCGGTAAAGATCATTCAGGTCACTGGTAGCAAAGCGGCCACCATCTAACTGCACCATCGGTCGTAAATCTGGCGGAATTACGGGAATCACATCCAAAACCATCCATTCTGGCTTTGAACCCGTCGCCACAAAATTATCTACGACCCGCAGCCGCTTAATCAACTTGGCCCGTTTCTGTCCCTTGGAATGATCAATTTGCTCCCGCAGTTTTTCGGCTTCCCGCTCCAGGTTAATTTTGCTCAGTAAGGTTTGAATTGCCTCCGCCCCAATTCCCACCTCAATGCCATCAATCGGAGGATCCTCAGCATAGATCTGATCTTCCAACTCAATCCACTGCTCTTCACTGAGGAGTTGCTTAGGGGCAAGACCATAGGCACTGGCGATCGCCGTTCCGGCATCCACCAAATCCCCTTCTAAAACTAGGGCATTGTGCTTAGGATGGAGGTCATAGGTATGCTCAACCCCATCCAGATCACGGATGCGAACCTCTCGGCTGGTTACGGCAGTCACCACACCTGCCACTAAACTTTCCAGCCCGGGGTTAATCACCACGTAGGCATTGAAGTAAACGATCTGCTCCACATCGCGTAGAGCAATATCCAGCAGTGTCGCCATGTAGCTGGGAATCCCCTTGAGGTACCACACATGGGTTACGGGGGCGGCCAACTTGATGTAGCCCATTCGATGACGACGCACCCGAGACTCTGTTACTTCCACCCCGCAGCGTTCACAAACAATGCCGCGGTGCCTTACCCGCTTGTATTTACCACAGTGGCATTCCCAGTCCTTTGCCGGGCCAAAAATTCGCTCGCAAAACAAGCCATCCATTTCTGGCTTGAGAGTGCGGTAATTTATGGTTTCCGGTTTAGTGACTTCCCCGACGATGCTGCCATTGGGCAGAACCCGCTCACCCCAGCGGCGGATGCGGTCAGGAGACGCCAAGCCAATCTTGACATAGTCAAATCGTTGCTCCAGCTTTGCCATAAGTCTATATTCCTAATGTGTACGTGCGTCCGTATCAGTCGAATGTCAAGAATGGATCAGGGGAAGTAGATGCCCACCCCCACCGAGTCATATCGCTACGAGAAAACTCCGCAATCGTTTAGTCTTCGTCTTCATCAAAATCGTCGCTGCGGAAGCTGGCTTCATAGGTGGGCCGGCTAGGTGTGCGCCTTGGGCTTAAATCAACCATCAGATCCACCTCGGTATCTTGATTGCTGCCATCATCGGAGAGTTTATGCACCGAGACATCCAAGCAAAGGGATTGCAACTCTCGCACCAAAACCTTGAAAGACTCGGGTGTGCCGGGACGGGGAATGGCATTGCCCTTGACGATCGCATTGAGAGCCTCGTTTCGACCAGTCATGTCGTCAGACTTCACAGTCAGTAACTCCTGTAGGGTATAGGCTGCTCCGTAGGCTTCGAGGGCCCAAACCTCCATCTCTCCAAACCGTTGTCCACCCTGCTGGGCTTTTCCGCCGAGGGGTTGCTGGGTGACTAGGGAATAGGGCCCCGTAGATCGGGCATGGATCTTGTCATCGACCAAGTGCACCAGCTTAAGCATGTAGGCCCGCCCCACGGTCACGGGCTGGTCAAAAGGTTCTCCCGTCCGACCGTCATAGACTTGCAATTTACCGCAGTTGTCAGGGTTAAAAATCCAGTCATCCCCCGTGGCACTTTGGGCATTGCGCAATTGGTGGTGAATCAGGGCTCGGGATGCTTCCTCCCCATACATTTCATCGAAGGGGACGACCTTAAACCGCACGTCAAGGTTCTCTGCTGCCCAACCCAAAAGGCATTCAAACACCTGACCTACGTTCATCCGGGAAGGAACACCTAGGGGGTTGAGCACAATATCAATGGGGGTGCCATCCGCTAGGTAGGGCATGTCTTCCTTCGGCAAAATACGGGAGATGATCCCCTTGTTGCCATGGCGCCCGGCCATCTTATCGCCGACTTGAATTTTGCGCTTTTGGGCCACGTAGACTCGCACCACCATGTTGGCTCCCGGGGGCAGCTCGTCACCCTGCTCTCGGGTAAAGACACGCACATCAACGACACGGCCCCGTTCCCCGTTCGGCACCCGCAGAGAATTATCCCGTACATCCCGCGCCTTCTCGCCAAAGATGGCCCGCAATAACTTTTCCTCGGGGGGCTGGTCAGATTCGCCCTTAGGTGTCACTTTGCCAACTAGAATGTCGCCGGATTGCACCCAAGCACCGGGGCGGATAATGCCCTGCTCGTCTAACTGTCGGAGGGCTTCTTCCCCTACATTGGGAATTTCCCGGGTAATCTCTTCTGGGCCTAGCTTGGTCTGCCGGGCTTCGATCTCGAACTTCTCTACGTGAATGGAGGTGTATACGTCTTCGTAGACGAAGCGCTCGCTGATGAGAATGGCATCTTCGTAGTTGTAACCCTCCCATGGCATGTAGGCGACTAAAACATTCTGCCCTAATGCCAACTCGCCGCCCTCCGTTGAAGAACCATCGGCAATCACTTGTCCAGCCTTAACGCGATCGCCCACAAAGACTAGGGGGCGTTGGTTCAGGCAGGTATCTTGGTTGGAACGCTGGTACTTTTGCAGGCGGTAGACCTCCTCGCGTCCTTGGGGCGGGCGAATCCGAATTTCATCGGCGGAAACGTAGGAAACCTCCCCGTCTGTGCGGGAGATGGCCACCATTCCAGAGTCGCGGGCGGCTTGCGTTTCTAGTCCAGTTCCGACTAGGGGGCGCTCGGGGCGCAACAGGGGCACCGCTTGTCGCTGCATGTTGGAACCCATCAGCGCTCGGTTGGCATCATCGTGCTCAAGAAATGGAATCAAGGAAGCCGCTACTGAGATAATCTGCACCGGAGATACCGCAACGTAGTCCACCTCATGGCGGGCAGCGGTACCAAATTCTTGGCGGTACCGAACCGTCACCAAGTCAATGGTAATCTGTCCGTCGGTCGTCGTTGGCAGGTCGCCAGCAGCAACCCGAAACTCATCTTCTTCATCGGCGGTTAGATGGACGGGTGGCAAATCACGGCGCACCCTGCCGTTTTCGACGCGATAATAGGGGGTCTCAATAAATCCATATTGATTGACACGGGCGTGGGTGGCTAGCGAACCAATTAAGCCAGCGTTAGGACCCTCTGGAGTCTCGATGGGGCAGATGCGGCCATAGTGGCTAGGGTGAATATCCCGTACCGCAAAGCCGGCCCGCTCCCGGGTTAACCCTCCGGGTCCAAGGGCACTGAGGCGACGTTTGTGGGTTAACTCCGCAAGGGGGTTGGTTTGATCCATAAACTGGGAAAGCTGGCTGGAGCCAAAAAATTCCTTGATCGCCGCCACCAAGGGTTTAGGATTAACTAGGGAAGTGGGGGTTAGGGAATCTACGTCGGCGACGGTCATCCGTTCCCGAATAATTCGCTCAAGGCGATTAAGTCCCACACGGACTTGGTTCTGCAGCAACTCACCCACAGAGCGCACCCGTCGGTTCCCCAAATGGTCGATATCGTCAATTTGCCCAAGGTCAAACTTCAAATTGATCAGATAATTGACAACTGCAAGGATATCCTTCTCGGTCAGAACACGAATTTGATCGGGGATGGTGAGACGGAGCTTTTTGTTGAGCTTATATCGACCTACCTTGCCAAGATCGTAGCGTTTGGGATCAAAAAAGCGCGATCGCAGTAGTTCTCGACCGCCGGATTCGGTAGGGGGCTCTCCGGGTCGGAGCTTGCGGTATAGTTCTTTAAGCGCTTCGTCTTCGTCAAATTGCCCTTCTTTGTCGATGGTTTTCTGAAAGTATTCGGCATGGGTAAAGGCATCAAGAATTTCGTTATCCGCCAATCCGATCGCCTTGAGCAACACTTGGGCAGAGAGCTTGCGAGTCTTATCGATACGTACCCACACGAGGTCGTTTTTATCAATTTCAAACTTCAACCAAGCACCACGATTAGGAATCAGACTAGCATTGAAGGTGCGACGCCCATTCTTGTCAACTTCTTCTTTGTAGTAGACGCCAGGGCTGCGGACGATTTGATTGACTATCACCCGCTCAGCACCATTGATAATGAAGGTGCCACGATCCGTCATCAGGGGCAGGTCACCGATGAAAACTTCCATTTCCTTGATCTCCCCAGTCTCCTTATTGATGAGACGGGTAGGAACATACATTTGAACCGCATAGGTGGCATCCCGACGCTTGGATTCTTCTACGGTATATTTGGGGCGTTTGAGCTTGTAGTTGCGAGCTACGAAGTGAAGCTCCATCTTGCCGGTGTAGTCCGTAATGGGGGAAAAACTTTCTAATTCTTCAATGAGACCCTCTTCAAGAAACCAACGGAAACTCTCCCGCTGAATTTCTACTAAGTCTGGCAGAGTAAAAGCAGGATTGGCTAGGGTAGGCTTATTCATGCACAGGGAGACTAACGTTAGTGGGCATTAGATGCTAAGCATCCAAGTATATGATAGGCGATAGTATTAAGCAAGGGCTGGATTTAATGACACCACTGAGTAGTGATTGCCTTCCGATGGGGTTACCCTTACACTGCGTTTGTAAGCGCATTTTGCTGGTTCTACTTCTTTGGGGCTGTGGCTCAGTTGGATAGAGCAAGTGCCTCCTAAGCACTAGGTCGGCGGTTCAAGTCCGCCCAGTCCCGTTTCTGATTGGCGGTATGATAGCTCCAGAATCTTTAGGAACCTACGGGGATGAGTTATGCCGCTGATTACAAGTCGTGCGATCGTTCAAGACCTCAATACAGCTGGGGCGCTGGCGATGTTGGTGCCGCCCGAGGGAGGCTATGAGGGGCGCTATCAGCGCTGTTTACGAGCGGCAAAGTATAGGGTGTTGACCCTGTCGGCCCGGGGACTAGGGGATGTGTCGAGTTATTTAACGGGGGTGCATGGGGTTCGTCCATCCCACCTGGGCAAAAGTGATATCCGCACCTATTTTTTGCCGCCGACGATTCAGATGCAGCTCGCGGCGCTGCCAGAGGGGGCAATGGGTTTGGTGCTGTGGTTAATTGAAGGTAAGTTTCTCTCTAGCGAAGAGTTGGCAGTTTTAGCGCAAATTCCTGCATTAGATGCGCGGGTGAAAATTGTGGTTGAAGTCAATAGCGCCCGAGAAGTAACCTGGCTGCCCTTAACGCAGTGGGTAGAGGCTTTGGCAAAAGGTTAGGTAGGGTTTGAGTGAGGGTTGTTCTGGGCAATGCAGCAGGCGAGTTTATTTGATTTTGGTGACCTAAATGGTGGCACGGAGCCATTGGCTTTTGCTGACTTGGGGGCGTTACGGTCAGCAGCAGCGGTGTGTCAGCGATGCCCCTTGGCCGAAGGACGCACCCATGTAGTTGTCGAGCGGGGTGATCCGGCGGCGCGAGTCATGATTATTGGCGAGGGGCCGGGGCAGCATGAGGATGAAACGGGGTTACCGTTTGTGGGGCGGGCCGGGCAGCTTCTCGATAAGATTGTGGCTTCGGTGGGCTGGGATAGTTCCCGTGATGTGTATATCTGCAATGTGGTGAAGTGTCGTCCTCCGGAGAATCGGGTGCCAACGGATGAGGAGGCTGGGGCATGTCGCCATTTTCTATTGGAACAGATTCGCCTCGTGCGCCCGTGGATTATTCTGCTGGCTGGGGCTACGGCGGTACGCGGGGTGACGGGAGACAAGACAGGGATTACCAAAATCCGCGGTCAGTGGCGGCAGTGGGAAGGCTACTGGGTGATGCCAATCTTCCATCCTTCCTATTTGCTGCGTAATGCTAGTCGGGAACAGGGGGGGCCAAAGTGGCTAACCTGGCAGGATATCCAGGCGGTCAGGGCCAAGTATGAGGAGTTGCGAGCCGTGGCACCGTCTTAGGGGACAGCATGGATTGGGCGATGGGCATTGTGGGGCAGGAGCGGGCGATCGCCCTGTTGGATGCGGCATGGCGGCGGCGACGTTTGGCGGCAGCCTACTTGTTTGTGGGGGCTGCTGGCGTGGGTCGGCGGACAACGGCGCGGGCATGGGTACGGCTGTTACTGGGTTTGGGTTTGGGAGATGATTTGGTGGGGCATCCCGATCTGTTATGGGTGGAACCGACCTATTTGGAGCGGGGGCAGTTGCTGACAGTTGCGGCGGCGGAGGCTGCTGGGCTAAAACGACGGGGGGCACCACAAATTCGTCTGGAGCAGGTGCGGCAAGTGGCTGAGTTTGCCTCGCGATCGCCATTGCAGTCCCAACAGGTGGTGGTGGTGGTGGAGCAGGCAGAAACCATGGCGGAGGCAGCGGCCAATGGGCTGTTAAAGACTTTGGAGGAGTCGCCGCAGGCAGTATTTATTTTGATGGCCGCCGATGGGGGGGCGGTGTTGCCAACGATTGTGTCCCGCTGCCAGCGGGTACGGTTTCAGCGGTTGTCAGCCGAGGCGATCGCGTCCCTGTGGGCCCAGATGGGACGGGGGACACTGGGAACCGAACTAACGGAAATAGCCCAGGGGTCTATGGGGGCGACCATCCTCGCCCATGGGCATATGGAGCAGATTTCAGAGTCAATCTGCCAAGCCATTGACAGCATTCCCCTGGACACCACAACTGCGCTGACACTGGCGAAGAAGGTGGCGGCGGATTTGGATCTGGAGCTACAGCAATGGTTAATCCAGTTTTGGATGCAGCGGATTTGGCGATCGCCCTTGCCTTTGTCTTTGCGAGTAGCAGGGGTTAAGGATCTAGAACGGGCGTACTTCTGTTTGGAGCACTATGTGCAACCCCGTCTGGTGTGGGAGGCTATGCTGCTACACCTAGGGCAGCCGGCCGCACCGTGAGCAACCCGTAGGCGTCGGGGTTGAGGTAGGTCTGGGCAGCATGGCGCAAAGCGCGGGGCTCAATAGCGTGCACCTGTTCCACATAGGTGAGGGCCGAGTCGAGGTTGCCAACGATACGGTGGTAGTACCCGTAGATGCTGGCGCGCTCCCGGGGAGACTCACTGCCAAAAATAAAGCGGCTGGCCACTTGGTTACGAATTTTTTGCAATTCATCTACAGGGATCAACTCAGTTTGAAGCCGATGCAGGTGTTCCCGAAGAACTTGCTCAACGGAAGCTAGGTGCTCGGTGGGAACTTTAGCGGTGATTTGAAAGGTGCCCTGCCAGCGATGGGGGTAGTAGGAACAGGACACCTGCTGAACCCAATGGCGCTCTTCACGGAGATCCTTAACCAGACGGGAAGTGCGTCCCGAGCCAAGAATGCTTGACAGAATGCTCAGGGGATAGGTTTCGGCAAACTGGCTAAATCCTGGCACCCGCCACGACAGAATCATCCGTGCCTGCTGAATGCGGGGATCGTTGATTTCTTGGCGCTCAATGGTCGTGAAGGGATCTTCCGCGCCCATCTGGGGGTGGCTGGGGGTGGGCGCAGCGGAATACATAGCAAAGTAATCGGCGATCGCCCCAACCAGTTCCGCTTCAGGAAGATTCCCAACCGCAACCACGGTCATATTTTGGGGAATGTACCACTGCTGGTGGAAGTCCCGCATTTGCTCAACCGAGACCGAAGCAATCACATCCGTTGGTCCTAAAACCGGTCGGCGATAGGGAAGTTGGCGGTAGGCTTGTTCACTGCTGTAGCGATAGAGGCGACGCTCTGGGCTATCTTCACTGCGGCGAATCTCTTCGAGCACCACGTGGCGCTCCCGCTGAAACTCGGCATTGGGCAGGGACGCCCGCAACACTAGGTCCAGTTGCAGGGGGGCCAGCTTGGTGTAGTCTTGGGGGGCGACGTTGACATAAAACATGGTGTAGTCCTGACTGGTTGCGGCGTTGGCATTTCCCCCGTGGGACTCAATCAGAGCCTCGAATTCTCCTAACTTGAGGCGATCGCTCCCCTTGAAAATCATATGCTCTAAAAAGTGGGCCATGCCGTTGATTGCATCCGCCTCCAAGGCCGATCCAGCGTTGACCCAGACACTCAAATTTACTGCTTCAATGGGAACTTGCTCAGCAATAACGGTCACGCCACAGGGCAGTACATGAATTTTAGGAGTCATAGAGCACGGCTAATTAGGAGTTCTGAATTCCTCTCTAGTGTACACAGTGGCTACTGAGGGCGCGATCGCTGCAAAATATCCCGAGCCATCTGGCGATAGTCCGCCGAGGAAACCCGTGCGCCATTGGGATTGGGAACGGATTCGGCTTTGACTTCCACCGTAGGCGTGATTACCAGTTCCGGAAGGGCTTGGGGCTCCACATCCACCGTTCCTAGGGAGGTGCCAGAGGTCAGAACCCTAGGCGTGTATAGCAAATAAATAATGCGATCGCCCTGCTCCCACTTCATATCCGTCGTAAAAATCTGTAGCCGTTCCTTGCGCCGCACCGCCATAGGTAGCAGCGTTCCCTTGCCATAGAGGGCATTAAACCGGGTCAAAGCTGACTCAATATCAATGCCATCGCTGAGATGCAGTTCGCCAACCCGCACCTCCCGCTGCAGGATATATTGATTCCATGTCTTAATCGGGATGCGGCTGCCAAGGGCCTGCTGAATTCCCTTGTTCTGACCATGATTGGCTCCCTCTTGGGCAAAAACTGCCAGAACCTTAGGGGGATGAAATTCCTCTTCCACCCGTTGGGCAATCACCACGTTGACATCAAAATTCACCGTCATAGCAATGAAACTCCCCACGGTATCCAACCCCGCATCCGCCAGGGAGCGCGCATCCATCCCATTACTCACATAGGCAGGAATCCCGGACTCGGTCGCCTGTTTACATAGATCCACGCTGCTGTCAACGATCACCACCCGTTGCCCATCCCGTTGAAACAGTCGCGCCAGCAACTGCCCCAGGGGATTACCCCCCACAATCACCACCCCCGATGTGTCCGGCTCGTTGAGCCCCAATAATCGCGCCACCCATTTAGCGGTTAAACCTTGGCAAAAGACAGTCATGGCGATAGTGAGAAATACGAGCGACTTAATCGCCTCCCCACCGTTGACACCCCGTTCTGTCAGCACAATGGCAAACAATGACGCCACCGATGCCGCCACAATGCCCCGGGGAGCACACCAAGCCATAAAGGCCCGTTGCCGCCACGTAAAGCTGCTATTCCAGGTGCAAATCACCACGCTCAGTGGGCGAATTACCAACATCAAGCACAGCACCGTAAACACGCCACCCCAACCCAGTGCCACCAGACTTGCTAGGGACAAATTAGCAGACAACAGGATAAACAAAATGGCAACGACTAGAGTCGTCAACTGACTCTTAAACCGCAGAATTTGTCGTTGATCGGGCAGTTCCAGTTCTCGCAGAACCAACCCTGTGAGCACCGCTGCCAAAAGTCCCGACTCGCTGCGGATAGACTGGGCTAAGCCAAACAAACCCAAGACACCGGCTATCACCACCGAGCTTTTGGTATCTTCATCAAAAAAAGTCGCTCGCTTTAATCCCTGTCCTAGCAGCCAGCCTCCTCCCACCCCGATCGCCCCACCGACCAACAACCGCAGCACTAAATCTTGCACCACGACCATCGCCGTCGCATCGGTGTTGAGCACCACATTCAGCACTACGACGGCCAGAGCCGCGCCGATCGCATCAATGAGAACCCCTTCGCCCTCCAAAATGGTGGCTAGACGCCGATCAATTCCCACCTCTGCCAAGATGGGATTAATTACTGTTGGTCCAGTCACCACCACCAGGGATGCGTAGAGAAACGCAATTGGCCAGGGAAACTCTGCCAACCAATGGGCCGCCAATCCCCCACCGGTTAAAGTGATTAGGGCTCCAATCGTAATTAAATTCCGCAGGCTGGCGGAAACCTTGCCCAGATCCCGCAGCTTAAGGTTTAGTCCCCCATCCAACAAAATTAGCGCCACCGATAGGGAAACTATCACCTCCAGCCCAACGCCCAATAATCGGGGCTGTAACCATCCCAAACCACTGCTGCCTAAGATAATGCCAAAGAGAAGCAAAAAAGCAACGCTGGGAATACGAAGAAATTTACTGAGTGCCCGTGCCGAAACTCCGGCAACCACTGCCGTTATAAATTGGATCGTGATTTCAAAAGACCCTTCCATGAATGGTAGTGAATACCTCTCTTCCTAGGGTCAAAACCCAATTTCGCAACCAACGACCATTACGCCGGAAAAATGCGCAGGCGGCGGTTTGGTTCCATTCCCACACTCGATGATTTTAAATGGTAATGCTCGACCAGCTCATGCTGCATCTTTCGAATGACGGAAGAACGGGGCAGGAGCTCCACGGGCTGTCCTTTGGGGATGACGATCTGCTCGACGGCTAGTCGAGCCTCTTCAAGGGCCTCAAGCTCGTCATCGGAGTCGCCAAAGGCAAAGGCATTGAGGTCGGCGATCGCCATTTGATCTGTGGGGCTCATGTCCATTTGCAGCAGCCGGCGCAGGGCTCGGGTAATCTGGGCAACCGAACTACTTTTAACGCCATGGATCGGAATTTGACGTGCCTCTGCCATATGCCGGAGTTTAGAATTATGCCGCATCTGCGATCGCAACGCCAATACCACATCGGCCTCGTCGATATCGCGGCATATGTCTACGGGCAATTGCTCGTTTTGGATCACCTGTTCGGTTAGCTGACGGCTCACAGCATAAAGATAAATTTTGGCTGGCTCATCTTGGGGCAGGCGATGGTGTTCCGGAGCCACGTATTCGTCTTCATCATCCTCATCGTCCCAGGCCTTGGGGGCATAGGGCAGGGTCTCTGAGGGCAAGGGTTTCATTCGTCCCGAAGCCCGCCAGCCATTGGCGGCATTGGGATTGCGGATCAGCGGTGTTTCCTCGGTAGTGTCAACCATCCCCTGCTCATTGACCGCTCGGATCTGCCGGGCAATGGGGCGATCGCGCAGCAAATTATCAATGGTCTCAGCTACATCTCGATGTACTGCCCAGCGGTAGCGCTCCGTCATCTCCACCGCAATTTCAAAGGTCGGCTGGGCCTTGCGCTCAAGAATGCTTTTTTGGGGCAGCCCTCGCCGCCGCATTTCCTCATCTCCAAGCGTTACGGATTGAATGCCACCGATCAGGTCAGAAAGGGTGGGGTTTTTGATCAAATTTGCTAGCTCATTCCCATGGGCGGTGCCGACTAGTTGCACCCCGCGCTCGGCAATGGTGCGGGCTGCCAGGGCCTCCAGTTCAGTGCCAATTTCATCAATCACAATTACTTGGGGCATATGGTTCTCCACCGCCTCAATCATTACTTGGTGTTGCAGCTCGGGCTTGGCTACCTGCATCCGCCGCGCCCGTCCAATGGCCGGATGGGGGATATCGCCATCGCCGGCAATTTCATTGGAGGTGTCGATAATCACGACCCGCTTGTGGAGTTCATCGGCCAGAACCCGGGCAATTTCCCGCAGCGCCGTGGTCTTGCCCACCCCCGGGCGACCGAGGAGCAAAATTGACTTGCCCGTTTCTACCAAATCGCGAATTAGGGCACTGGTTCCATAGATGGCTCGCCCAACCCGACAGGTTAGTCCAATAATTATCCCTTTGCGATTGCGCATAGCACTAATGCGATGAAGGGTACGCTCAATACCCGCCCGATTATCGCCGCTAAATTCACCGACCTGGGCCACGCATTGGTCTAATTCCTCCTGGGTGATCGGGCGATCGCTAAGATCCTTAGCAAAACTGAAGTAACGGGCTTCCGGCAACCGCCCTAAATCCAGCACGATTTCCACCAGTTCGTCCTGATGACCAATGTGCGCTAACCCCTCTTGGAGGGAAGATGGCAGAATGGACAACAGTTGCTCTAGGTTATCCGTTACTTGTCGGCGAAAATGTTCCAGCATGGGGGTGAAAATAAAAAACTAGGGGACTAAGCAGAATGAACACTCTTAAAGTGAACTTTCTTAAATTGATCAACTAAATCACGGGCAATGGAAACTGCTTGCCTAAGGAGCAGGGGATGTGCTTCCAAGGGTCCAGAACCACAATCTTTTAGAAACGGCTCCACTAAAGTTCGAGCATAGCCTCCGTAGGCGATCCCATGGGACGACCAACCCTGGGAGCGCATTTTTGCAGCGGTCACCCGGTTGGTGCCCCCCGCCAACTGCACTGCGCCAACGGGCAGGTGCCAATCCAGCACTTTCTTGCCGAGACGGAGGGCGGCATGGGTAGTGCCGTCCCCCAAGTCGCCACTCATGGATCGCCCATCGGTTTGCCAGATGACGGCGTCGGTGTCCTGAAGTAAGACCGCTGCCAAAAAACGCAAGTAGGATTCTAACTGTGGGTCGTCCGTGACGCTGATCGAAACCACCCGCCACTGGGGCAGCCAAGGGCGCAAGCGTTGCCACAATTCACAAAAGGCTGCGTCGTTGCCGACCTGGGTATGGATCTCAAGGGCTGTGACCATTGGCCCAACCAACGCCAAACTGTCTTCGGGGTCTGGACGTACCCCATAGGTGGTAATGAGTTGACTCGGGCAGACTGCCACGCAGCGCCCACAACCATAGCAATTGGGGGCCATCACCCCGAGGGGAAGCCCTTGAAACTGGATGGCCTCCGTAGGACAGACCGCCTGGCAGGGGCGAAAGCAGGTGCTTGGACAATCCGCAGCGGTGAATGTTGCTTTGCGGAAGTGGCTGTCGGCACCATCGGCCACGCTAACCATTAGGAGAGGAAGATGTAGATTGGGCTGAAGATTTTTAGCTGCCACCACACCAGCATAGGCAGCACGAACAGCGGCAGAATCAATGGAGACATCAAGGCAATCTGCCCCCGCCAGCGCGTAAGTTAGGCACAGATTGCGGATCGTCGGAAGGTCGTGATAGCTAGCGCCGCAAATAATCTTTACCCAGTGGTGTTGGGCAAGAGATTCTACTGGATGATTCATCGGGGTTGGCATTAATCCCTATTCTAATCACGAACGCCTAATGATTAAAAGGGGCTTTTCCAGATTTTCAGGTGGCTTCCCAACTAGGGAGTCGCCTTGGGAATCAAAACACCATTGAGAAAAATATCGGCAATACCCTCAGCCATTTGTTGTAGTTCGCTGGGGGATTGGGCCCCACCCATGGTCTCACTGCTGAAACCTGCTACGGCAAACATACCCACAAACACGCGGGCGATCACCTTGGGGCTGAGACTGGGACGGTATACTCCCTTGCTAATCGCCTCTTCAAAGTAGACCTCAGCAATTTCGGTCATTTTGCCAATTACCTCTGCCTGAATCCGCTCGCGCAAATCAGGATGGAACTGGGCTTCCATAAAGCAGACTTTCATCAGATCAACGTTTTCTGAAATGTTGAGCATTCGGCGGCGCATCATTTGGGCGATCGCCCGATAGCTGCCCATTTCACTGAGTTCGGTGAGCAGGTCGGTCAAAATCTTAATCCAACCTTGGGTGGCCACTTCTACAAGAATGGCTTTTTTGTTACTGAAATAACGAAATAAAGTTCCCTCCGCAACGCCAGCAGCTTGGGCGAGATCCTTGGTGGTGGTACCATCAAAGCCGCGCTGGGCAAACAAATGCTGTGCCGATTGCAGGATTTTGGAGCGTGTGTCCGGTTCAACGGGCGTGGGACGGTGGAAAAACTTCATAGGTGGGGATGGCACACTTGCCCTGAAATCATGACCCACTTGCACCAACGAACCACAATCCTTGATAATTTCTTTAGATAAATCAGCTCCCTATGAACCACTCTGGATCGGAAATTGCCCGCCTTAAGGATCTACTCCCGGCTTCCTGGCGGATGAACACGATAGTGCAGGCGGTGGGTCAGACCGGCGTGATCGGGGTGACCTCGGCGAGGTTTCCTTGGCAGTCGGCGGTAGAAATTGGCATTAACTTTCCCCTCTGGCAGGAGTTGACCCTTGCCCAGCGAGATCTGGTGTTTCTGCGGTCGGTGGCTTGGGGTCAGGAGCAGCGGTTATACCGCCCGGGACGATTTCAGGCGGTGACCCTATTGGCGGTTCTGGGGGGCATTGCGGAGTTGGCGGAAGGTGATTTGGTGGGTGTGGCGATCGCGGTGCTGTTGGCAGGGGTTGGAGGGAGCCAAGTGTGGCGGCAAACCCAGGGTTCCCAGGCACAGTTGGCGGCGGATCAGGAGGCGATTGCCCTATGCCAACGCCGAGGCTACCAGGAACAGGAAGCAGCCCAAGCACTACTGGGGGCCATTCCGCTGCTGGCCAAGTTGGAGGGGCGCTCAACGCCGGATTTTGTGGAGCTGATCCGCTGTCAAAATCTACGGGCGATCGCGGGGTTGTCGCGGATGACGGTGCCCACGGGGCTGGAGTAAAAGGATTTAGAGACGGGACTGGAGAATGAGGGTGGCGATCGCCAGGTCGGCGGGGGTGGTGATCTTAAGATTTGTCTCCTCACCGATGACAATTGCAACTTCATGTCCCATGCGCTCTAAGAGGGCGGCATCGTCGGTGACTTCCCAGCCGTTTTCTAGGGACTGTTGGTGGGCGGCGCGGAGGAGGGGAACATGGAACCCCTGGGGAGTTTGGGCGGCCCAGAGGCGATCCCGGGCGGGGGTGTGGACAATCTTTTGGTTAACAACTTCTTTGATCGTGTCCTTGACCGGAACCGCAGCAATGAGGGCTGGGGTAGTCGCTAAGTCAGCCCAGCAGCGGTGGAACAGATTCGGGGTGGCTAGACATCGGGCCCCATCGTGAATCAAAACCGAATCCGCACCTTGGGGCAGAGCCTGCACTCCGGCCCACACCGATGCCTGTCGGGTAGCACCTCCCTCGATCAGTTCTACGGGAACCTCAGGATGCAATGCTGCCACGATGGCTGTGATATCTGCCCGATCCTGGGGGTGCACCATGATGCCCAGCCAGCACACACCGGGCGTGGCGATCGCGGCCTTAAGCGTCCACGCTAAAATCGGTTCCCCCAACAGGGGCAGCAGCAGTTTGTTGCGGTCAGCGCCCATGCGTCGCCCACTGCCAGCCGCCGGAATCAGGAGGTATCCATTCATGGTGCTTCCTCCTCGCGCGATAGCCGCCAAGCCCACATCCCAAAACCGGCTACCAGACTGCTGCATAGGATCAGCACCACCTGAAAGCCTAGGCGTTCTCCCATAAGGCTAGTAGCAATTTGCAACAGGAGCCCCACCATGACCACCGAAACGGAGAGGGCGATATTCTGGGCGTTATTCAAAAGTCCAAAGACCTTGCCGCGCATTGTTTCTGGCGTATGGTGTTGAATTAGGGACATCATCGGAACCACAATTAAAGCGCCATGGAGTCCCAGGAACATACAAATTCCCAGTCCTACCCATAGCTCAGTAATCAAGGCAAACAAGATCAGGGTGATTGCGATGCCATTAAAGCCAATTAAGCTAAGCGGCAAGTGGGACAGTCGATCCCCTAACTGGGACAAAATAAAGGCTCCCAAAGTCAACCCAACGCCGGTGGCAGCCAAGAAAAACCCGAAATCCTCCCGGTTTTGCCCCAGTAGCTCCGTGAGGTTGGTTGAAAGGCGAATCATGGAGGCCAAGACGGCATAGAGCAGAACTAACTGTAGCATCGCCCCCCGCACCGGGCGATCGCCCCGCACATAGCGCAACCCCTCCTGAAGGTTGTGCCAAATACCGCCCATGTTTAGCTCCCGGGACTTCAGTTTTTCGTGGTCGGGCACGGCGGCCAAAGCCGCGTTGGCTAGAAAATACATGCCACCCACCGTTCCTACCCGTGCCAAAATCGGTGCCTGGGGCAAGATCTCGGCGATCCACCGCAGGAGGGGCGAGCCGATGGCAAAACCGACAATCAGCGCCCCCATAATTGTTACCGTGAATAGGGCATTGGCACTAATCAGCAGGGACTTTGGCACAATTAGGGGCAAAATCGCCAACTCCGCTGGGGCAAAGGCCTGGGCCAAGGTCGATACGGCAAAGGTGACCAGCAGCAAAAACAAGAAGCTCGGCGGCAAAAAGGCGATCGCCAGCAGCAGGGAACCCTGAATGAAATTACACACCACTAGGGTCTGCCGCTTGGAATGCTGATCGACATAGATGCCCGCTAAGGTGCCAAACAGAATGGCTGGAGTCGTAAACGCAACCATGACCAGTGAATCCCGCCAGTCGCCCGTAATCCAGCGATCGGTTAAAAAGTTGGGCGTCGCTGCTAAGCCGACAACGAGGGTCAGTAAAATCTTATCCGCCAACTGGGATAGGATCTGGGCACTCCAAAGCGCCACAAAGGCAGAGTTTTGCAACAAAGCCCAAAACGCGTTGACCGTTTTCGGCTCAGGAGTTTGCATGGCACTTGGGAGCAGGGATCTTCCTAGTTGTGTTCATTAGGTAGGGCGGTGGTGACTAAAGTTTACGGGAATTGGTTACGGGAACTAAATCGCCGCCGTGATCGCTGTTCCATGGGTTCCCGCGCTGGAGTGGCCGGTCTAAGCGGTACCACCTCCGCGTTCCCCATTTCCCGAATACACCGCACTAATAAACCAGCAATAAACATATTCGATAGCATCGAACTGCCCCCATAACTCAAGAAGGGGAAGGGGATCCCGGTTGTTGGCACGCCCCCGGTGACCACGCCAATGTTAAGCAGTGACTGACCAACTAGGATCACTGTCGTTCCGACAATGGTGAGTCGTAACGTCATGTCCCGGCACTGGCTGGACTGCCACAGGCAGAACGTACTAAAGACCATGAGGAATGCTAAAACTAGTGCACAGCCGCCAAAGCCAAACTCTTCGGCAAAAATGGCGAAAATGAAATCCGTATGCCCCTCCGGTAAGAACAATTTCTGCCCGGACAGACCATAGCCCGTCCCCCATGCTCCCCCGGAGGCGATCGCCAACAAACTTTGAATCAACTGGTACCCCGAACCCTGGGGATCCCGCCAAGGGTTGGTAAACATCATCAACCGTTCTATCTGGTAGGGGCGAATTGTTACCATTGCCCCAATCATGGCCATTGCCGCCACCGTTAGCAACTGTCCCCAGGTCCGCCCTGCCGCCAAGGCCAAAAGCCATAGCATCATGCCGCAGAGGGCTGCCACACTCAAACTTGGCTGCAAGTAGATCGCCAAAATTACGACCGTGAATGTTCCCAACCACAGCGATCGCCGCCCCCAACCTAAAACCGACCATTGGGTGAAAAACTGCGCCCCCTGCAACACCAAAAACGGCTTGATCAGTTCCGACGGCTGCACCAAAACCCCCCACAGGGTCAGCCAGCGACGGGACTCATTGCGGGTAGCCCCCAAACCGGGGATAAACTCAATTGCCAGCAATAATCCCAGCAAAATAAAAATACCGATTGGAGCTGAGCGCACCATGACCTTAGCTGGCAAATGGACGAGGGCATTGAACAGAATTAAACCAACACCTGCCCATAGCACTTGCTGCTTAAAAAAGTAATAGTCTGGTATGAGGGCATCGGTGGCTGCTGGGTGGTGGGATGCCGAAAATAGGATAAATAATCCCGCAAAGACCCAAAGAAAAATTAACCAGCGTAAAATTCGCGCCGCCGGCACCCAGCGGTCAACAGTCTGGTCGAAAAAAGGCAAAACTTGGAGCAATTTCACCGCACCCCCAAGCATGGACGGTCAGAGTTTAGCACTTTTGCTCCGAATACATTGGCAGCAGGTCAGACATTTTCTGGCCCGCCTCTGCTATGTGTAAGTGGGGAAATGTCTGGTGCCGCCCCATCATCACAAACATCAGCAACCACCGCAGGGGGGAGATCTGCAACACCAGCAACCCCAACCGCCGAAGCCCCACCCATAGCCAAAAGGTGCTGGAAAAGAGCCTGTTGGTGATGTCCGTTAGGTTGAGTACTCCCCAATTGTCCCAGAACCGCCGTCTCTGGAAGCGTCGCTCCACGCCCAATAGTCCTGACCGTTGAATTAATTCCCCTAGGGCCGCCGCATCGCGAATGCCCAAATTGACCCCCTGACCAGCTACAGGGTGAGTAGTATGGGCGGCATCCCCAATAAGGATCAAGCCCGACTGCACGGCCCCGAGGCTGTGGGCCCAACGGGGGCGATAACCTGCCAACGGAGTGAGCAGTTCGAGGGAATCAAACATCGCCATTTGGGCAGGGCCAAACCGCTCTGCCATGGCCTGACACAACTCAGCAGTGGAGCGCGATCGCCATTCCGATTCCTCAGCGGCCCGCACCGTCCACACCACACAGCAGCGATCGCCCGATAGCGGCAAAATGGCAAAGGGACCGGTGCTTTGAAACCGCTCATAGGCCACATTCTGGTGCGATCGCCCCAACTGCGCGCGGGCTACTAAACAAACCTGATCGTAGGAGCGATGGTGCTGTTTAATTCCCGCTAGGGCGCGTACCTGGGAATCCCGACCATCGGCTCCCACCAACAAATGGGTCTCCAAGATCTGGGTTCCCCCGGGGTTGCCACGGTCACGCGCCAGCCATCTGCCCCTGCGCTCAAGCCAGTGACTGTTGCGGGGCAAACCACCTCCACGTTGGCCGCTGTCTGAATAGCCTGCCACAGCGCCCGTTGGGTTACGGCATTTTCCACGACATAACCTAGCGATGCCGTTCCTGCCTCCTCGGCACGCAACCGAACCTGGAGGGGAAACTCGCGATCGGATACCTGAATCCCCATCATCGGGGTGACCCCGAGGGACTCCATAGCCGGCCAAACCCCCAATTGCCGCCAAATTTGGCTTGTGCCCCAGGCGATCGCACTGGCCCGACCGTCGGCAGTAAATTCCCCATCAAGCCAAGCGGGCTGCTGCTCTATGATCCCTACTTTAAGGGAACTATTCCGCAGGGCGCAGGCCAGGGTTGCCCCCACCATCCCCCCGCCAACAATCAAAACGTCAAATGTGGACATAGGATCCTAGAGCCGTAGTCAGAGTTCGCTGTTGTGTGCCAAAATCTTGCATGGCATACCGTCCTATGATAGCCAACCCAAAAAGTCTACGCTGAACAGTAAGTCCCTATGCTGTGATGTAGAAGTGAGAAATTTGCTTGCATACCGGAGTGTATTTGCATGAGTCCCATCGTCGCGACGCTTGCTGAATCTTTGATTCAAGTTGTTAGTCATGAGCAACAGGCTAGACAGCTCAATGCACGGCTCAAACAACGACTGAGAGTGGCCGAAGAGTTATGGGAAGCACTGCTACTCAAGGAGTGTGGGCAAGAGCTTGTGGATTTGCTGCGTCAATTGCGTCAGTTGGGATTGCCCGACGACGTTACTCCCGTAGGACTCAGCGAAAATGTGCTCAAGGTTGTGGAAGGACTCGACCTCCGCGATGCCATTATTGTCACCCGTGCCCTCGCGCTTTATTTTCAGCTCATTAATATTGTTGAGCAATATTACGAACAGGAAAAAGCCAATGCCCAGCGCCTGGATGGCGACGGGGACGAAGCTTTTCCCGTGGGGACGTTCCGTTGGCTCTTTCCCATGCTTAAAAACCTCAATGTGCCGCCGCGCCTGATTCAAAATATTCTGGAGTCCCTAGATATCCGTCTTGTCTTTACCGCCCACCCGACGGAAATTGTGCGCCATGCCATTCGGGAAAAGCAGCGCAGCATCGCCCTACTGCTGAAACAACTGGATCATCACCTTGACCAGTACCGTCAGGGAGAGCATGGTGGCGATCGCCCTCCTAGCAACGATTGGGAAGTGCAATCCTTGCAGACCCAACTGGTGGAGGAACTGCAATTGTGGTGGCATACGGACGAGCTGAACCAGTCAAAGCCTACGGTACTTGACGAAGCCGAAAACACTCTTCACTACTTCAAAGAAGTATTGTTTGATGCCATCCCTACCCTCTACGACCGGCTAGTGTTTTCGCTCCGGCAACAATTCCCCACCCTCACCCCCCCGCCCCTCGACTTTTGTAACTTTGGCTCCTGGGTCGGCTCTGATCGCGATGGCAACCCCTCGGTGACGCCGGAAGTGACTTGGCGGGTAGCCTGCTTTCAGCGGGATTTGGTGTTGCAAAAGTACATCGAATCCATACGCAAGATCAGCAGCCTGCTCTGCCTGTCCCAAAACCTCTGTGATGTCTCCGATGGACTGCTCGATGCCCTTGCTCAGTCTCAAGTGGCGTTGCCTGAGGTCTATGAAACCTATTCCCTCCGCTATCGACAGGAACCCTACCGTCTGCTTTGCGCCTACATTCGTCAGCGCTTAGAAAATGCCCGCGATCGCAACAACCACCTGCGGAACCTCGACTGGCAGGGCGCTGAATTTGCCGCCCCCTCCCCCGCCCCCCAAACTTACTATGCCAATGCCAAGACCTTTCTCAGCGACCTGCACCTGATGCAGCAAAGCCTTGCCGCCAGTGGTCTGACCTGCCGCCCCCTAGAGACTCTAATTCGCCAAGTGCGAATTTTTGGATTTTACCTAGCCCATCTGGATATTCGCCAGGAGAGTAGCCAGCATTCCCAAGTGATTGGCGAGGTGATTGCCACCTACCACCTTCTGCCCGTGCCCTACGCTGACCTCAGCGAGGATGAAAAAATCGACTGGTTGATCGCGGAACTACGGAGTCCGCGCCCCCTGATGCCCCACAACCTGCCCTTCTCCACCCGTGCCTTGGAGATCATCAATACATTTCGGATGGTTAAGACCCTGCACCGGGAATTCACACCCGTAATCTGTGACACCTACATCATCAGCATGAGCCGGAGTGTGAGTAACCTGCTGGAAGTTCTGCTCCTAGCTAAGGATGCGGGACTCTATGACCCCATAACCGGCACGGGTACGCTTCAGGTGGTGCCCCTGTTTGAAACCGTGGAGGATTTGCGCTGCGCTCCCCAAGTTTTGGCACGACTATTTGCCCTCCCCCTCTACCGAACCTACTTGGCGGGACACAACCACCGCCAGGAGGTGATGTTGGGCTATTCCGACAGCAATAAGGATTCGGGCTTTTTGAGCAGCAATTGGGAAATTTATAAGGCCCAGACGGCGCTCCAATCGGTCTGTGAGCGGGCTGGTGTGCGGCTGTGTATCTTCCATGGTCGCGGCGGGTCAGTGGGGCGTGGTGGTGGGCCAACCTATGAGGCGATTTTGGCCCAACCGGGGCGGAGCATGAATGGCAGCATTAAAATCACGGAGCAGGGGGAAGTGCTGGCTTCTAAATACTCCCAGCCGGAGATTGCCCTCTATCACCTAGAGACGGTAGCAACGGCGGTGATCCAATCTAGCCTGCTGCCCAGTTCTTCGGATACCCTCGATTGCTGGCTCGACACGATGGAGGATCTCTCGGTGCGATCGCGCCAAGCCTATCGCAGCCTGATCTACGAACAGCCATCCTTGGCGGACTTTTTCCACCATGTCACGCCCATTGAAGAAATCAGCCAATTGCAGATCAGCTCACGCCCGGCGCGGCGCGGCGGTAAGAAAGAACTATCGAGCTTGCGAGCGATTCCCTGGGTATTTGGCTGGACTCAGAGCCGCTTTTTGTTGCCCTCTTGGTATGGAGTAGGCACGGCCCTAGATGAATTTCTGGCCCAAAATCCGGAGGGTCATCTCAAGTTGATGCAGTTTTTCTATGCCAAGTGGCCGTTCTTTAAGACCCTGCTATCTCGGGTGGAAATGACGTTGGCCAAAACCGATCTGCAGGTGGCCCGCCACTATGTCGATACGCTGACCCCTCCGGAACGTCGTGGGGAATTTGTGGGCTTACACGAGCAAATTGTCCAGGAGTTTTACCTCACCTGTCGGGTGGTGCTGCAAATTAATGAGCATAGTCGGCTTTTGGAGGGCGATCGCGATTTGGAGCGCTCAATTCAATTGCGCAATGCCTCCATTGTGCCCTTGGGGTTTATTCAGGCGGCTCTGATCAAGCGGTGGCGACAACACCGGGTGGACACCATAGATTTACGATCACGCTATTCCAAAAATGAACTGTTACGGGGGGCACTACTGACGGTAAATGGCATTGCTGCCGGCATGAGGAATACGGGCTAATGGGAGCAGAGCGACAGATTCGGATTGGGGTACTGCAAGCGGCATTGGCGGGAAGCCAAGCCGAAAACCATGCCCGCATTACCGATATGGTGCGGCAGGCGGCCGCCCAGGGGGCGCAGGTGATTCTGCCACCGGAACTATTCTCGGGGACATACTTTTGCCGGGAGGAACGGGATACCTTTTTTGACTGGGCTCACCCAGCAACCGAACACCCAGCGGTGCAGCAGTTCCGGGCCCTAGCCCAGGAACTGGGGGTGGTCATCCCAATATCGTTCTATGAACGGGCGGGGCAATCCTACTACAACAGCCTAGCCATGGTGGATGCTACGGGAGCCCTCCTAGGGGTTTACCGCAAAAGCCATATTCCGGATGGGCCAGGCTATGAGGAGAAGTTTTATTTTCGGCCGGGGGATACGGGCTTCCGGGTGTGGCCGACGGCCTTTGGTTGCTTGGGGGTAGGTATTTGTTGGGATCAGTGGTTTCCCGAATGTGCCCGGGCGATGGTGCTGATGGGGGCGGAGGTGCTCCTTTATCCCACGGCGATCGGCACCGAGCCAGAGGAGCCAGATTTAGACACAAAGGATCCTTGGCAGCGGGCCATGGTCGGCCATGCGGTCAGTAATGTGATTCCCGTGGCGGCAGCCAATCGCATTGGCACGGAGGGGCAGCAGACGTTCTATGGGCATTCTTTTCTATGCAACCATCGTGGCGATAAGGTGGCAGAGTTGGGACGCACGGACGAGGGCGTACTGGTCGGCAGTTTTGATTTGGCCATGGTGCGGCGGCATCGGGCAGCCTTTGGCTTTTTTCGCGATCGCGCCCAGAGCTTTACCACATCTTGACAAATCCCTAGATTCCTAGGACTCCCGATGGTTTGACAATTCTTAGGTAAACGTACAAAGGCGACTCAAAGCCTGGGACAGAAGCTTGCGGTAGGAGATGTCGTCGGTCTCATAGGCCCCAAAGCGTTGCAAATGGGGGTTCATTAACTGGGCATCAAAAAGTAGGTAGCCGCGCGATCGCAGGTGCTCCTGGAGCTTTACCATAGCCACCTTAGAGCCCTCGGGAATTTGGTAAAACATAGACTCGCCGATAAACACGCCGCGAATAGCGATCCCCAAAATACCACCGGCCAGTTGGTCGCCCTGCCAAGTCTCAAAACTGTGGGCCCAGCCCGCTTGATAGAGATCCCAGTAGATTTGCTTGAGTTCGGGGGAAATCCATGTGGTCTCCCGGTTGGCGCAACCGGTCACCACAGCGGCAAAGGCTGTATTAATGCGGTAGGTAAACCAGTTTTGGCTAAGAGCTCGCCGCAGCGATCGCGGGCAATGGAAGCGATCATCGAGGGGGATCAGGGTGCGGCGCTTGGTGTAGTACCATGCCACTGGCTCAGAGTCACTATCGGCCATGAGGAAATGCCCTTGGCTGTAGCCCTCAATAATTTGCTGTATTGTCCACCCCATGAATCGCTGCACTGCCATGATGTCGGTCAACTCCCTGAGTGTCAGGACGAACGATACGCCCAATAGGAGTAACTGTTTGTTTCAATATATTGCAAAAGATGTCAATAAAAAGTACGGAGCAAATCCTAAACTAAAGATTTGCTCCGCAAAGATTGATGAAAATAAAATAAAAAGTGTATTAAATATGGAATTTATGTTCAGGATCTTTATATGAGCTGATCCCGTTTCAACTGAACGTATTTTGCCAAGGATTTTGGCAATCGCCGCTGGCTTTAATCTTTTTTTTATACTAGCTGGAGTCTTGCAACCTAGACAGCAAGACCGATCCCCCTGTTTTTGCACCACTCAAAACCACCCCCATTTCAATCCGTATATATACTTATTTTTGCTGCCCCTGGAAACCGATAACGTTTGGCCATGGATCACCTATTGCTGTAGGGAAAGGGAGGAATTTTGGGAATTTTGCTCTAGCCCCGGGACAGAAACTTGAACTTAATCTTAAACATTTGTGGCAAATTCTTTACGATTAGATATGGGGTCATTGCCCCCAAGGAAGTGGGGTTCTCCCCTAAGTAGAGGCAAAGGGACTTCCGTACAATGGGGGGCACACGTCATGGAGCAGCACCGATGCAACCCACGAATCCTAATTTATTTACCGAGAAGGCCTGGGCGGCGATCGCCCGCACTGCCGAAATTGTCCAATCGGTCTCCCAACAGCAGATCGAAAGTGAGCATCTGATGAAAGCCCTCACCGACGAGGAGGGTTTGGCGCTAACGATTTTTCATAAACTGGGGGTCGGTGCTGCCCAAGTGCGCGATCGCACCATGGAATTTATTAATAAACAGGCCAAGGTGACCGGGGGCAATACCTCGGTTTATCTCGGTCGCAGCCTCGATCAGCTCCTCGACCATGCCGACAATGAGCGCAAAAAGTTCCATGATGAATACATTTCCATCGAGCATTTGCTTTTGGCCTACCTGCGGGATCAGCGCTTTGGCGGTGCCCTATACCAAAGTTTGGGGATCACCGACGCCAACCTCCGGCAGATAATTGCGCAGATTCGGGGTAGCCAACGAGTCACCGACCAAACCCCCGAAAATAAATACGAATCCCTGACCAAGTATGGACGGGATCTGACGGATCTAGCCCGGGCCGGTCGGCTCGATCCGGTGATTGGTCGCGATGACGAAATTCGCCGCACGATTCAGATCCTATCCCGGCGGACTAAAAACAATCCGGTGCTGATTGGGGAGCCGGGGGTGGGTAAAACGGCGATCGCCGAAGGGTTAGCTCAACGGATTGTGAGCGGTGATGTGCCCGAATCCCTGCGCGATCGCAAATTGATTGCCCTCGATCTCGGATCCCTCATTGCCGGAGCCAAATACCGGGGTGAGTTTGAGGAGCGCCTTAAGGCAGTGCTGAAGGAGGTCACCGAATCCCAGGGGCAGATCATTCTGTTTATCGACGAAATCCATACGGTGGTCGGGGCTGGGGCCACCCAAGGGGCGATGGATGCCAGTAACCTGCTTAAACCCATGTTGGCCCGGGGCGAATTGCGCTGCATTGGGGCTACCACCCTTGATGAGTACCGCAAATATATTGAAAAGGATGCTGCCCTCGAACGCCGCTTCCAGCAGGTCTATGTCGATCAACCCAGCGTCACAGATACCGTCTCTATCCTACGCGGACTCAAGGAGCGCTATGAACTCCACCACGGCGTTAAAATTGCCGATAATGCCTTAATCGCCGCTGCCAGCCTTTCCAGCCGGTACATCAGTGATCGCTTTTTGCCCGATAAGGCCATTGACCTGATGGATGAAGCTGCCGCCAAGCTGAAGATGGAGATTACCTCCAAACCTGAAGAACTCGACGAACTGGATCGGAAAATTTTGCAACTGGAAATGGAGCGGCTCTCCCTGCAAAAGGAAAGCGATCGCGACTCCCAAGAGCGACTGGCTAAACTCAGCAAAGAACTGGCCAATCTGAAGGAAGCCCAAAAGGAGCTCAGTGCCCAATGGCAATCCGAAAAGGGGTTCATCGACCAAATTCGCCAGATCAAAGCGGAAATGGAACAGGTGAACATCGAAATTCAACAGGCCGAGCGGGAATACGACCTCACCCGCGCCGCTACCCTTAAGTACGGCAAACTCACCGACCTGCACCGCCAACTCCAAGAGATCGAGTCTGCCAACCATAGCCGCCAACTGCTGCGCGAGGAAGTGACCGTCGATGACATCGCCGAAATTATTGCTAAGTGGACAGGCATTCCCCTCAGCAAGCTGGTGTCATCGGAAAAAGATAAACTACTGCACCTCGAAGATGAGCTCCACCGCCGGGTAATTGGTCAAACCGAAGCGGTAACTGCCGTTGCCGATGCCATCCAGCGATCGCGTGCCGGACTGTCCGATCCCAATCGCCCCATCGCCAGCTTTATTTTTTTGGGCCCCACTGGGGTTGGCAAAACCGAATTGGCCAAGGCGCTCGCCGCCTACCTATTTGACACCGAAGAATCCATGGTGCGGATCGACATGTCCGAATATATGGAAAAGCATACCGTCGCCCGACTGATCGGGGCCCCTCCCGGTTATGTGGGCTACGAAGAAGGGGGGCAACTCACCGAAGCCGTCCGCCGTCGTCCCTATGCCGTCGTGCTCTTTGACGAGATCGAAAAAGCCCACCCCGATGTGTTTAACATCCTGTTGCAAATTTTGGACGATGGGCGGGTCACCGACTCCCAAGGGCGCACCATAGACTTCAAAAATGCGGTGATCATCATGACCAGTAACATTGGCTCCCCGCTTATTCTGGAGCATTTGCGAAGCGATGCTAGCCAAGGTTCAGAGGAAGTTCTCCGCGATCGCGTCCTCGAATCATTGCGGGCCAGTTTTCGTCCCGAATTTCTCAACCGCATTGATGAAACGATCATGTTCCACGCCTTGCGACGGGATGAATTGCGGCACATTGTCACTCTCCAAGTCCAGCGGCTCCAGGACCGCCTCACCGAGCAGCGCCTCAGCCTTAGCCTCAGCGACGCCGCCATTGAGTTTTTGTCCGAAGTAGGGTACGACCCCACTTATGGGGCCCGCCCCCTGAAGCGGGTGATCCAACGGCAACTGGAAACCCAAATTGCCAAGGCAATTTTGCGGGGTGAATTCAAAGAGGGCGATCGCATCTTAGTTGATGTGCTCAATGAGCGACTCTGTTTCAAAGCTGCCCTAGTCGATCATCAGCCCTAGCGGTATCATCGCCACCAAGCTAGGAAAGGAGCGGCTTCCTCGGAACTCAGCGAGAACAGGAGAAGGGAAGTTAGCGTCACCGCCCGCCAACTCAACAAAAAAGTCCGGGGAGATAGGGGATCGGGGCGATCACCCTGCGCCCTAGAACCCTGTTTTCTGAGGGAATGCCGTAGGGTATGCTAGGGAAACTGAATTTATCATCCATTGAATTTCATGACCAAGCGCGCGTTGATTACCGGGATTACAGGGCAAGATGGCTCATACCTAACAGAACTGCTCCTCGAAAAGGGCTATCAAGTTCACGGGATCATCCGCCGTTCCTCAACCATCAACACGGATCGCTTGGATCATATCTATCAGGATCCCCACTTGCCCAACACGCGCCTATTTTTGCAGTATGGCGACTTGACCGATGGCACAAACTTGGGGCGGTTGTTAGAGGCGGTGCAACCCCACGAGGTCTATAACCTCGGTGCCCAGTCCCATGTGCGGGTAAGTTTCGATGCGCCGGAATATACCGTAGACACGGTGGCCATGGGCACCCTGCGGCTGCTGGAGGCGGTGCGGGATTACCAGTCACGAACTAAGCAAGAGGTGCGCTACTACCAGGCTGGCTCATCGGAAATGTTTGGCTTAGTGCAAGCGGTACCCCAGAGTGAAACCACACCGTTCTATCCCCGTAGTCCCTACGCCTGTGCCAAGGTCTACGCCCACTGGCAAACGGTAAACTACCGCGAATCCTATGGGTTGTTTGCCTGTAATGGCATCCTGTTTAACCACGAGTCGCCCCGGCGGGGGGAAACTTTTGTGACCCGTAAGATTACCCGGGCGATCGCCCGAATTGTGACTGGGCAGCAGCATAAACTGTATCTCGGCAACCTTGATGCTAAACGAGACTGGGGCTACGCCAAGGACTACGTGGAAGCAATGTGGCTGATGTTGCAGCAGGAGCAGCCAGACGACTATGTGGTGGCGACTGGAGAAACCCACTCGGTGCGGGAATTTTTAGATTTGGCCTTTGCCTATGTCAATCTCAATTGGCAAGATTACGTGGAAATTGACCCCCGTTATTTCCGTCCGGCAGAGGTGGATTTATTGCTAGGGGATGCCACCAAGGCTAAGCAAAAGCTAGGCTGGCAGCCGCGGGTTTCCTTCCCAGAACTCGTGCGGTTGATGGTCGATGCCGATCTGAAGGCGATTGGGTTGGAGCCGATGAATGGGGCCAAGGTAACGGATGTAGCCAGTTTGCGGCAGACGGTGACGGGCGCTTGGCAGTGATATGGAATGGGAGGCAGTCCGGCAGCGCTTTCGCCAAGTTTGGGGTTACGACGAGTTCCGTCCCCCCCAAGGCGAAGTAGTTGCCCATCTGCTGTCTCGGCGGGATTGCTTGGTGGTGCTGGCGACAGGGGGTGGCAAGTCAGTGTGCTTCCAGCTACCTGCCCTGATGCAGCGGGGGGTAACGGTGGTAATCTCGCCGCTGTTGGCGCTGATGGAGGATCAGGTGCAGGATTTGCGGCAGCGGGGCCTTGCCGCAGCGGCCTTGCATAGTAATTTGGAACGGAGCGTGCGATCGCAAGTTCTAGGAGGCTTATCACGCCTGTCGCTGCTCTATGTGTCGCCGGAAACCCTGCTCTCTCCGGGATTGTGGGGCAAGTTATGCGATCCGCAACTCATGATCAATGGGGTCATGATTGATGAGGCCCATTGTTTGGTGCAATGGGGGGATACGTTCCGTCCCGACTATCGCCGTTTGGGGGCGGTGCGGTCAGCTCTGCAACGCTCTAAGCCGCCGGAACATCCGCCGATTCCGATAGCAGCTTTTACAGCCACGGCCAACCCGGAGACTCAGAAGGAATTGATTTCCTGTTTGCAAATGCGATCGCCCGTCGTTCTGGGCAGCAGTGTATATCGCGCCAACCTGCACCTACGGGTGGCGGTGGCTTGGACGGAGGCGGGGCGACGCCAACAGGGGCTACGGTTTATTCGCTCATTTCCTCACACTACGGGCATTGTTTATGTGCGGACACGGCGGGATACGGAGACGGTGGCGGATTGGCTGCTGGCTCAGGATCTGGGGGCGATCGCCTACCATGCCGGATTGACCTCCTTTCAGCGCCGCGAGATTGAACAGGCATGGCTAAGTGGGGCTACACCCATTGTGGTTTGCACCAGTGCCTTTGGTATGGGGATCAACCAGCCCCATGTGCGCTGGGTGCTACATCTACAGCCGCCCCTGACCCTATCGGAATATTTACAGGAGGTCGGTCGGGCCGGTCGGGATCGCGCTCCAGCCCAAGCCCTGATGTTGATCAGCGAGCCGACGGGAATTTTTGATCGGAGTGATCGCCAGCGGGCGGACTTTTTTATTGCCCAGCAGGAACAGCAGTACCAAAAAGCGACCCAATTGGTTCGCCAGTTGCCGCCCAAGGGACGGGTGGATGAGCTAAAGCAGCAGGATCCCGATCTCCCCCTGGCGCTGGGGTTGCTGCACCGCGCTGGTCGCCTGCGATGGCGTTCACCCTTTGAATTTGAGCTTGTGCCCGCTACCGGTTCCCTGCCAGGTTTTGACCGTCGACCGATCATGGCAATGGCTGAGTACCAGCACACGAAGAACTGCCGCTGGCAAGTGCTCCGCCGTGCCTTCGGGGAGTCGGAACCGATCGCCCGCTGCGGTCATTGCGACCGCTGCTGTCCATGATTGAGCATCTCCTCTGGGTGACCTCCCTAGCCGAAACCGAAGCGATCGCCGCCCAACTGGCAGAGCAGATGCCCCGGGAGCAGCCAGCGGTGCTGTTACTCTATGGCGATTTGGGCAGTGGTAAAACCGCCTTTGTCCAAGCCCTTGGCAACGCCCTTGGAATCACAGAACCGATCACCAGTCCTACCTTTGCCCTGATTCAGGAATACCCGGATGGGTGCATTCCCCTATATCACGTTGACCTCTACCGCCTAGAACCAGAGCAAGTTCCTGCCTTGCACCTAGAACTCTATTGGCAAGGGGGAGAAATTCTCCCCGGTGTTGTGGCCATTGAATGGGCCGAGCGCTTGACGGCGCTTCCCCCTGAGTTCCTCAAAGTTGAGTTGTCTGTCATGGGCGATCGCCGTTGTTTATGCTTCAGCAGCGGGGCTCCTCGTTGGCACCATCTGCACCTAACCCCGCCTGATCCGGCAAACGGGGGGCCTTGAGTTCTTTGGCAGAGAGTCCCTTAATGACAATATAAAGGGTCGGTGTGATCAATAAGCTCAGCACCGTGGCCACCAGCATTCCCCCGATCACCGCTGTGCCCAGGGAGATCCGCGCTGCCGCTCCTGCACCGGTGGCGATCGCCAAGGGCAAAACCCCAATCACGGTGGAGAGCACGGTCATCAAAATCGGTCGCAGACGCTGCTGGGAAGCCTCTACAGCGGCTTTGGTGATGCTCAGCCCCTCTTGGCGCAACTGGTTGGCAAATTCCACAATCAAGATCGAATTCTTACTCGCCAAACCAATCAACATCACCAACCCAATCTGCACATAGACATCACTAGGCAGTCCCCGAAGTTGAATCGCCACCATCGCTCCCAGAATTGCCAGGGGCACCGTAATCATAATAATGATCGGATCAACGTAATTCTCATACTGGGCGGACAATACAAAGAACACCAACACGAGCCCAAAGCCGAAAATGAGCACACTTTGGCCCCCCGACTCCTTCTCTTCTAGGGACAAGCCCGACCAAGCGTAGCTAAATCCCGGTGGCAACACCTTTTGGGAAAGGTTCTCCATAATGCTCAGTACCTCCCCCGAACTGGTGCCCGGTGCTCCATTACCGCTAATTTTGATGGAGCGCGCTAAATTGAAATGGGTGATCACCGATGGTGCAGTGCTTTCTGTAATCGTCACCAAATTTCCGAGGGAGATCATTTCGCCGCGTTGTGATCGCACGTAGAGCTTATTAATCGCTTCGGGAGAAGAACGAAACGGGGCATCCGCCTGCACATAAACCCGATAGGCTCGTCCAAATAACTCGAAATCGTTGACATATTCTGAACCCAAGAAGGTCTGCAAGGTACTAAAAATCTCATCTAGAGGAACCTGCAGCACACTGGCTCGATCACGATTGACCTCCAGCGACAGTTGGGGCGCATTGGCACTAAACTCCGGGCGCAACCCCACAAGCTTGGGCGCTTGGGGTGAGGGAAAGGTACTGGCTGCCCCCAAAAACGCCCCCAAGGCGTTGCCCATTTCCTCAAATCCGCGGTTGCCCACATCCAAAAGCTGATATTCGAAGCCTCCCACATCGCCCAAACCTAAAATTGCTGGTGGTGGAAAGGGCACCACGATCGCCTCGCGAATGCCAAAAAGTTGGGGGAAGAGTTGTCCAATCAGGGCCGTTGCCGATTGATTGGGGCCCGTCCGTTCCTCCCAAGGACGCAGGGTGGCAAACACAATCCCCTTATTGGGCGTTGGCCCACTGAAGCTAAACCCGCCGATGGCAAAAATGTTAGCAATTTCGGGAAACCGCCGCACGGGTTGCCCCTGCGCATCGATCACCACTGCCCCCGACTGATCGCGCATCGGTTGCTGCATTACCTGCTCAATCTGGGTGAGTACCTGACGGGTGTAGTTCAAGGAAACTCCCTCCGGTGCCTCTACGATTGTGATGAAGTAGCCCTGATCCTCGACAGGCAAAAAGGCTGTCGGGGTATTGAGAAACACCACCACCGTCAGGCCAATGCCGAGGGCAAAACAGCCCATCACCACCACTCGGTAGTGGGTTAGCCCTGCCAACACCCAGCCATAGGCGCGCCGAATGGCATCAACTGCTCGGTTGACAAGCTGGAAAAAAGGATGGCTGGAGCTAGTCTGTCGGCGTAAGAGAACAGCGGATAGGGTTGGCGTAAAGGTGAGGGCATTAAAAGTAGAGACCACAATTGAAAAGGCGATCGTCAAGGCAAACTGCCGATAAAGCAGCCCCGTTGATCCCGGAAAAAACGCCACTGGCACAAAAATTGCCACCAACACTAGCGACGTGGCCACCACCGCACTGGCCAATTCATTCATTGAAGAAAGCGCCGCCGCCACCGGATCCTGCCCCTCCTCGATCCGGCGACTGATATCCTCCACGATCACGATCGCATCATCCACCACCAGCCCCGACGCCAGGGTTAGGCCAAACAACGTCAAAGTATTAATATTGAAATCCAGTAGTTTGACAAACAAAAATGTGCCCACCAACGCCACGGGAATCACAATCGATGGAATCACGGTGGACTGCCATGTCTGCAAAAAAACAAACAGAATCAGCACCACCAAGACTACAGCCATGAGTAGGGAACCCACGACCTCCCGAGCACCAGCTTCAATAAACCGGGTTGTGTCGAAGGCAATTTCATACCGTAAGCCTGGCGGAAAACTGGGAGCCAACTGCCGCAGAGTTTGCTGCACTGCCTTAGCCACATCTAGGGCATTGGCATCGGGCAACTGACTGATCCCCAGCCCCACACCATCCTGGCCATTAAAGCGCAACACCGAGCCGTAATTTTCGGCCCCCAATTCGATCCGCCCCACATCGCCTAACCGCACTAGGGTTCCATCGTTATTACTGCGGATCACAATCTGCCCAAATTCTTCCTCCGATACCAATCGCCCCCGCGCTGACACCGACAGTTGATAGAGCTGGCCTGGTACGGCTGGCTCCTGCCCAATCTGCCCCGCGCCCACTTGAATGTTTTGGCGGCGAATGGCCTGGGTCACATCTTGGGGAGTCAGTTGCCGGGCTGCCATGCGCAACGGATCGAGCCACAGCCGCATGGCATACTCCCGCTGCCCAAAAATCTGGACATTGCCTACCCCCTTAACCCGGCGAATGGCATTTACCAGATACAAATCAGCATAGTTACTGAGGTAAATATCGCTATAGAGTGGCTGCTGTTGGGCGTCAAGGTCAGAAAACACACCAATGGCAAAGATAAAACCACTGGATTCCTTGGTCACCCGCACCCCAGTCTGCTGTACCGGACCCGGCAACCGGGATAACACTGCCGATACCCGGTTTTGCACATCCACCGCGGCCAGATCTTTATTCCGGCCGGTTTCAAAGGTCAGATTGATGCTGCTGCTGCCATTGTTGGCGCTGGTAGAAGTGATATAGCGCAAGCCCTCAACACCATTGAGCTCCCGCTCCAAAATATTTGTTACCGTAGATTCCACCACCTCAGCATTGGCCCCGGTATAGTTGGCGTTCACCACAACTTGGGGCGGGGCAATTTCGGGATACTGGGAAATCGGTAGCAAAAAAATACTCAATCCGCCCAGCAATAAAATTAGGGTCGAACAGACGGTTGCGAAAATTGGGCGGCGGATGAAGAAATCAGAGACCGATAGAATCATGGCGTAGACTCAGGGGGCAGGGGAACAATCGGCGTATCGTTCTGCAAAAGCTGGATGCCAGTCGTAACAATTTGGGCATTCCGATCAACACCCGACACCACCTCCTGTTGGTTGCCCACGATCCGCCCCAGTTTAACGGGGCGTTGACAAGCCCGCAGAGCCGGCTCAGCCTTGGTCGTGTCCGTTGGGGTGCAGGAAGCAGTCTTCTCTGCTAGAAATAGAAAGTTCTGTCCCGCAAGGCGAGAAATTGCACTCACGGGCACCAGTAATCCAGTCCGTTCTGACCAAATCACCCGCGATCGCACCAATTGATCGGCCCGAAACGCTCCCTCCTTTCCCCGCGCTGGAATCCGCGCCTTGGCCAACACCGACTGTGATCGCACATCCGCATTGGGGGCAATAAAAAACACCGTTCCCGTTGCCTGTACTGCCCCCTGGGCATCAAGTACCTGCACCGTCAGCCCTGGTTTGAGCTTGGGCACCTGCTCGACTGGAATTGCCAATTCCAACTCTAACTGCGGATCTTCTACCGAGCTAAAGGTCAGTACCTCGGTGTTGGGGGTGGCATAATCTCCTGCCTTAACCGGAATATCTCCTACCACTCCGGCAAAGGGAGCCGAAACCACAAAAAATCCCAACTGCACCTCCTGCTGCACCACCCGAACCTCGTTTTGGGACAAACGCCGCTGGGTGGACACCAACTCTGCTTCGCTTTGGGTGACCCGGAACTGCTGTGCCTGAATCTCCTGATCCAGTGCCCGCAATTCAGCTTGGGCCGAAGACAGATCCCGCAAGCGCGTGTCCAGGGTTCGTCGGGGAATGGCTCCCGCATCGGCTAACTGGCGATCGCGCGACGCATCCTGCTGCTGTAAGGTTAACTCCGACACCAAGGATGCGCGCCGTGACAGCAGGGCCCTTAGTGACGATTCCGCCTGCGCCTGTGCCGCCCGCCGCGCCGCTACCTCCGCCTCCGTGGCGGCCACCGCTGCTTCACCATCTACTACCGCCGCCTCTTGGGTTCGAGCATCGAAGCGTACCAGGGGGGTTCCGGCAGGCACGCGATCGCCCTGCCGCACCAAAACTTCTGTCACTTGGGCGGACACTTGGGGACGCAACACCACCGATTGCCGTGAATTCAATCGTCCAGCAAACTCGGAACTATCCACTACTGTCCCAGTCTCTACAGGTGCAACCGTGACGGGCATGCCACCGCCCATCTCCCCCGGCGGCTGGGTGCCACCACAACTGGCTAAAACCCACAGCAGAGCTCCAGCGTGAACTAAAGGCGATTGCAAGATCATTGCCATGGACTGTAATTATTCGTCAACTAATACTATCACTATCCGAGAAAGGCAGACTGAACCCATAACAGTATTGGATAATCTGCCAACGGATCGGAGGTGGAAACTTCAGGTGGTGCCGATTCCTACCCATTCTTTTGTCGCCGATCCTCCGCATGTTTTAACTACTCAGTTAATCGAATAAAATCTATGGCGCACTACTAAACCGAACCGATTTAAAGTTGAGTCTTCCCAGAACTGATTACCTAGGGCTAAATTTTTAGTCGCATTTTTCCATTTGCGTCACAAAAAAACCAATTTATGGAAATATATAATATGATAACCGCACTCAAACAAGTCATTGCTATCTAGTGAAAGCCCCTATGCGTGAAACGAATATTGCTCCCCTTGCCGGAAAAGCCCTACTGCAAAAGCTCAAAGAACTCAATCATCTCAATAAGCGTGATCGTGCCCGCGAATGTGGCTACATTACTCGCTCCCGCGATAATCAAGAGCGTGTCAACTTGACAGAATTCTATGAGGCCATCCTTGAAGCTCGCGGCATCGCTGTCGATCCTGAACAGGCAAAAGACGGGCGTGGACGTGAACCAACCTACCGCATTAGTGTTCACAAAAACGGTCAAATTGTCATTGGGGCCAGCTATACCCGCGAGATGGGGCTTAACGAAGGGGATGAATTTGAAATTAAGCTAGGCTACAAGCACATTCGCTTGAATCAGATCACCAAAGACGCGGAACACAATGGCATTGTCCACGAAGATGAAGACTCCTAGTCCTCGATCTCATTCTCTAATTGATACCCACGTTCATATCAACTTTCCCGAGTTTGAACCTGATCTAGACCAAATCCGCGATCATTGGCGCGCTGCTGGCGTTGTGGATTTGGTGCATTCCTGCGTCACTCCCCAGGAATTTCCCCGGCTTCAGCAGATCGCTACCCAATTTAGGGAGGTGCATCTCGCCATCGGAATGCATCCCCTTGATTCTCGAACCAATACATCAGGATGGGATGGTGCGATCGCCGCCCAAATTCAGGCGATCGCCCGGTCGGAATCGAAGATTGTTGCCATCGGGGAGACGGGTTTGGATTTCTATAAATCCGACAATCGTTCAGCCCAAATTGAGGCATTTCGGGCCCAACTGACGATTGCCCATGAGCAAAACCTGCCAGTAATTATTCACAGTCGAGAAGCTGCGATCGCCACCCGTGAAGTGCTCCAGCAATTTAATTGTGATTATCCCCATCGTCCCGTCTGCGGGGTGATGCATTGTTGGTCTGGGACTGCTGAAGAAACCCAATGGTTTTTAGATCTAGGACTATACATTAGCTTTAGTGGCATCATTACCTTCAAAAATGTCCACACCCTCCATGAAGCCGCTCGGCTGGTTCCGGGCGATCGCCTTTTGGTGGAAACCGACTGTCCTTTTCTTGCCCCCGTTCCTCGGCGGGGACAGCGTAACGAACCGGCCTATGTTCGTTATGTGGCCGAAAAACTGGCCGAAATTCGCCAGGAACCCTTTGAAAACTTGGCAGCAACCACCACTACCAATGCGCGGCGGCTATTTAACTTACCCCAGTCAGAACTCTAGGGCACCTGGAAAAATTCAAATTCCATAGGGAAAACCTCGATCTATCTTGGGCGACTTCTGCTCTAGGGCCATTCCTAGAGGCTCTCTTTAGCTATTTATCTTCTCTCCTGACATAATTAGCATCACCTTTGGCAGCAAGGTTGGGTTGATACCGAGTCCTTGGATGGTTCCTTGCCAGCAATGGGACGAAACATGCAAACCAACGCGCTATAATCGTTGCCACATTTTTCTTTTCAGGGAACGTCCTACCCATGACCCAATCCGCCCCATCGGTTTCACTGACGGCCGAGGAGTATGAGCGCTATTCCCGGCACATTATTTTGCCCGAAGTTGGACTGGAGGGACAAAAGAGGCTAAAGGCCGCCAGCGTCCTGTGCATTGGCACTGGCGGGTTAGGGGCACCACTGCTGATGTACTTGCGGCCGCGGGTGTGGGGCGAATTGGCATTGTCGATTTTGATGTGGTAGACAGTTCCAATCTGCACCGGCAAATTATCCATGGCACCTCCTGGGTGGGCAAACCAAAAATTGAGTCGGCGCGCGATCGCATTCGGGAAATTAATCCCCACTGCCAAGTGGAGCTTCATGAGGTGCGGTTTTCTTCGGAAAATGCCCTAAATATTGTGGCGCAGTATGACCTTGTGGCGGATGGCACCGATAACTTTCCCACCCGTTACCTCGTCAATGATGCCTGCGTGTTGCTCGACAAGCCCAATGTCTATGGTTCAATTTTCCGGTTTGAGGGGCAGGCGACGGTATTTAACTACCAAGGCGGGCCCAACTACCGTGACCTGTACCCGGAACCACCGCCACCGGGCATGGTGCCCTCCTGTGCCGAGGGCGGTGTGCTAGGGGTATTGCCGGGTATTATTGGCACGATTCAAGCCACCGAGGTGATTAAAATCATTTTGGGCGCGCCCCATACCCTCAGTGGACGATTGCTGTTGTTCGATGCCTGGACGATGAAATTTCGGGAGTTGAAATTGCGCCCCAATCCAGAGCGCCCGGTGATTGAAAAACTGATTGATTATGAACAATTTTGCGGTATTCCCCAGGCAAAGGCCCAAGCTATGGCAGAACAACAGGCGGTTCCCGAAATCACGGTGCAGGAACTTAAGAACCTCACGGACAAAATCAGCGCTGGTGCCACCGATTATCTGATTGTGGATGTGCGGAACCCCAACGAGTGGGAGATTGGTCGCATTCCCCATGCGGTGCTGGTGCCGCTGCCGGATATTGAGAACGGCGATGGCGTAGAGCGTGTCCGCTCGCTCCTAGAAGCTAACAACGGGACTAGGAAGTTGGTGGTGCACTGCAAGATGGGCGGGCGATCGGCTAAGGCCCTCGGCATCCTGAAGCAGGCGGGTATTGAGGGGTTGAATGTCAAGGGAGGCATCACTGCCTGGAGTGAAGCGATTGACCCGACGATACCCAAGTACTAAGTTTGTCCACTAACTCACCTCCGAATGCATTACGCGATTGACTTTGGCACCAGCAATACGGTGGTGGCCCGGCTGTCGGCCTCGGGGCAACCAGAATCGGTGGCGCTGCCGGGTTTGAGTGCGCCGCTTTCGGCGTCCGGGGTTCTAATCCCCAGTTGTCTCTATGTGGTGGATGGCGCTACGGCCCAAGTGTGGTGCGGACAGGAGGTGGGCGATCGCGGTTTAGAGAACGACCCTAGCCGTTGTTTCCGGGGCTTCAAGCGGGGATTGGGTGGGCCCTTGGTTGGATTTGTGCCGGAACTGGACGGGGTAGCGGTACCGGCGGAGCGGCTAGGCTCTTGGTTTTTGCAGCGAATCTGGGCTAGTTTGCAGCAACAGGCACCGGCCATGTCGGCCCTGACCCTCACGGTGCCGGTGGATAGTTTTGAGTTGTACCGCCAGTGGTTGCTGACGGTGACCGAGGGACAGAATCTGCCGGTGCAATTGGTGGATGAACCGACGGCGGCAGCCCTAGGCTATGGCATCACCGAGGGGCGGGCGCTGGTACTGATCTGTGATCTGGGGGGCGGTACGGCGGACTTTTCCTTGGTACGGCTAGAAATCCCGCGGCGATCGCCCCTGCAAACCCTATTGCGACGGCAGGGCGTCCTTAAACCCACGGCCCAGGTCCTGTCCAAGGCGGGGTTAGTGTTAGGGGGCATAGACATCGACCAATGGATTTTAGAATTCTGGCAGCAACATTTGGGTGTACCCCGCAATAGCTTGACCCTTCGTCTGGCGGAGCGAGTTAAGATTGCCCTCTCTAGTGCCGAAGAAGCTAACGAATTTTATTTTGATGACCGCACACTTCAGGGCTATGAATTGACCCTCGGGCGATCGCAACTGGTCGATATTTTGACCCAGCGGCACTTCTTCCAGCGGCTGGAGCGGGGACTCCATGAGGTGGAGCAACAGGCATTGCGGCAAAATCTGACTTGGCAAGACCTCGATGGGGTGGTGCTCTTGGGGGGCACCATGCTGATGCCAGCGGTGAGAGATTGGCTTGCCGATCACTTTGCTAGCCAAAAACTTTATGGTGATCGCCCCCTAGAAGCGATCGCCCATGGTGCTGTGCAACTTCCCCAATGGCACCTCACCGACATCCTTTACCACAGCTATGGGGTGCGCTACTGGGATAAAAAATATCAACGTCACCACTGGCACCCCCTCATTCCAGCGGGGCAGGTCTATCCCCTAACGCAGCCGATTGAACTGGTGCTGGGAGCTTCTGCCCCCGACCAACCAGCCATTGAATTGGTGATTGGGGAATTGAGTGAGCAGGAACTGGAAGTCTACTGGGAAGAAAATTTAGTCATGACTCGCCCCCTGAGCCAACAGAACTGGAATGGGCAGCCCCTCAATGCCAATCAGCCCGCGATCGCCCAGCTCAATCCCCTCGGGCAACCCGGGAGCGATCGCCTGCGTGTCACCCTGACCATCGACGCCAACCGCACCCTGCGCCTCACGGTTACCGATCTGCTCACCCAACAAACTCTGACCCAAGATCGTCCCGTTGCCCGCTTGCAATAGCCCGCATTAGCCAAGGCTGTAGGTGTAGGTCGTGATGGGGGCAAATTCGGCGAAAATGGGAATGCGCCCAACCCTAGCCAAGGCCCCCAATGACAATGCAATGGTTTCAGTTGGTGGTCACACTAAAGGGTTCCACCATTCCCAAAATCCTCCCCCGCGCGTTGATGATGATCGCCTTTGGGGCGATCGTGGTCTGGATCCATCACCAATATCCCCAGCAGCACCTGGCCGTCCTCAGTAGCATTACCAGCAATGTGGTTTTCAATTTGGTTTTGGGCTTGCTCTTAGTCTTTCGCACCAACACTGCCTATGATCGCTTTTGGGAAGGACGCAAAGCCTGGGGCACCATTGTGGTGCATAGCCGTAATTTGGCACGGTTAATCCAGACTGCCATCGTGCCGGGGGACAGCCCTAGTCAAGCTCACAAACAGTATGCGCTGCACTACCTGATTTCCTTTGCGATCGCCACCAAATTTAAACTGCGCGACCAAACCCCAGCAGAAATTTCTGCTGCCCTTGAGCCTTGGCTCTCGAAAGAAGAGCGCATCCGCCTGGCCCAAAACAAACACCTCCCCCTGGCCCTGATGTCTCTCCTCAGCGACTACCTCAGCACCGCACTCCCCAGCACCCAATGGCAGAGCGCCCAAGACCTGCAAAACACCCTCATCGAGGGACTCACTGCCTGCGAGCGGATTCACAGCACCCCCATGCCCCCTGCCTATACCATTTACCTGCGGCGGCTGACGCTTCTTTATTGCCTCACCCTGCCGTTCTATGTCGTGGAGGATCTCGACTGGCTTACCCCCATGCTCATGGGTTTAGTCAGCTTTATTTTGTTTGGGGTTGAGCAAATCGGTAGTGAGATCGAAAATCCCTTCGGTTACGACAGCAACGACCTGCCCCTAGATGCTATCTGCGATGAAATTGCTGCCAATATTACCCAAATCAGCGCCGCTCCAGTGCCATCCGACAGAGCGCAGTGATAGTAACTTAAAGGGGGTTCCAGCCCTAGATTCAGATGGGAGCAAGGGGCTGTTATCGTTAAGCTATTAAATGTATTTACGTGTTTTGACGGCGAGAGGTTTAGCCCCTAGCCCGTAAACCTTGACGGGCGCGGTAACGCTTGTCTCGCAACACTTCTAGCTTGAATTGATGACGCGCCCTAGGTGACCGTGATGAAAGAAACTCTGTTTGCCCTTTCTTTGATTCCCTATCTCCTGTTTCTCTGGTACGCCTACCGCTCACGACGGTTTCCCCGGCTGGCTCTGGTGGGATTTTCGTTTACCTTAGTATTTGTGGCCGCAACCATTCCGGCGGGGATCTTTGCGTTGCAGCACTACGGCACTAATTTAGCCAATGTGGATTGGCTGCACGGGACAGCGGAATCTTTATTAACGATCGCCAATATTTTGGTGGTTCTTGGTTTTGCCGCGAATGATGGGCAGAGCAGCAAGTCGCTATGATAGACGGCAAGGATATGGTTCATTCTCGGGCAGTATGGGACAACAGATGGCGGGTTGGATTCTTGCTGGATTAGTGGCACTAGGCCTGTGGGCACCCCTGGCAAGCGCTGGAGTAACGGACTACACGGTTGAACAGCACTATGTGGGGGAAGTTTGGCAAATCGTGCACCGCTCCTATGTCGATCCAACGTTTAATCACCAAAACTGGTTTAAGGTGCGGCAGCAATATGTAAATCGCCGCTACCAAAGCCGGGAAGAAACCTATGGGGCGGTGCGGGAAATGCTAGCCAGTCTTGATGATCCCTTTACCCGCCTGCTGGATCCGGAACAATATGCGGCGATTCAGACCAGCACCTCTGGGGAGTTGACCGGCGTGGGACTCCAGATTGCGATCGACATTACGACGGGTCATGTGCTGGTGGTATCTCCGGTGGAGGGGTCTCCAGCGGATCGGGCGGGAATTCTGCCCCTAGATCGTATTGTGGAAATTGACCATGCCCCGACCGAGGGCATGACCCTCGATCAGTGTGCGGAGCGCCTCCGGGGTGAGGCGGGGTCTGAAGTTTTGATTGGTATCGAACGGGAAGGGCAGTCGGCACCCCAGCCGTTGCAATTTTTGATTCGGCGCGATCGCATTATGGTCAACCCGGTTTCCTACAAGATCAGTGACCAGGATGGACATAAAACCGCCTACATCCGTCTGTCTCAGTTCAACGGCAATGCCGTCACCGACATGGCCCAAGCCATCAGGGGGCTGGAAGCCCAGGGTGCCGAACGTTATGTTCTTGACCTGCGGGGAAATCCTGGAGGCCTCTTCGATGCGGGGCTGGCGATCGCCAAAATGTGGCTCGACGACGGGGTACTCGTCCACACGGCCGACCGTCAAGGGATTCAGGAATCCTACACTGCCGATCACTCCGCCCTCACCCAGGATCCCCTAATTGTTCTGACCAATGGCGGTACGGCTAGTTCTAGTGAAATTTTGGGCGGCGCTTTGCAGGATAACCATCGGGCACTGTTGGTGGGCACCCGCACCTTTGGCAAGGGGTTGATCCAATCACTCCACTCCCTGCCTGACGGCTCGGGTGTGATCGTCACCGTAGCCCGCTACGAGACCCCAGCCCACCATGACATCAACCGTCGGGGCATTACCCCTGACCGGGAAGTTCGACTCCCCGCCCCCCTAACCCGTGCCCAGCTTGGCACCCCAGAAGATGCCCAGTATCAAGCCGCCATAGCACTTTTTGCGGAGACCCATTCATGACATCCATAGCATTTCTTGGACTGGGCACCATGGCAGTGCCATGGCTAGCAAC
>JAAUUH010000173.1 GCA_012031145.1 Oscillatoriales cyanobacterium SM2_2_1
TTGGATTGATCAAATCTTTTGACTAAACCGAAATATCGAAACCGCTAGCCCGACGTCCTGGCATATCATCGCGACTCGCACCCCTCGTGTATAGAGTTCAAATATTTGTTGGCCCTGTGCTGGAGCAATGCCAACCCCATTATCTTGGACAATACAAAGCAACATGGGACGGTTCAGACCTTGCTGAATTTGTTTGAGGCTTCCACTTACCCATTTCTCGATGTTGCGGCTTGGGTTTCCTGGCTCTAGCGCGATTGCATCTAAGATTAAATGAATGCTAGGTGGATTATGCTGTAACGCATTTTTGACCAAATTACTGAACACGCGCCAAAGTTGATTGGCATCCGCAGTAACCAGTGGAAGTTCGTCTGAAATGTGATTGCTCAATTGAACTTGTTTCTTGACAAGATAATGATGTAGATCAAAAAGTACAGCATCGACCAATGGCTTCAGGCGAATTGGTTCACAATGAAGAGTAATTCCTTGGGTTTCGGTGATGTGAGATTCGATCAGCTCATCAATCAAAGCAATTTGACGATCGCTCCCTTGTAAGAGCCGTTCGATCACCGATCGATTCACTTGAATCTGATCATCTGGCTGACTCAACAAACTTTTGAAAACAACCGCAGCTCCCACAACAGGCGTTTGTAAATCATGGGAAACCGAATGCAGAAACACTTGCACTTGACGATGAGCTGCCATTTCCGATCGCTTCAACTGTTCGTATAGATAAACAGCAAGGAACGCTGACACAGCAAACCCAAGCGATTTCAACCAACTTTCCACTAGAATAAAGCTGATAGATGTTTGTTGTTCCAAGCGTGGTTAGCCCGATTGCCGGATAAACAATCCCATAGTAGGCGATAGGTAAAGCTTGAGCAATTAGATGAAGTCGCCAATGCACTGGAATGATAATCGCGATCGCTAAAAAAGTAAGGGTCTCCGGCGAAAGCGGGATCTGAAAAAAGGTGGCAATCACCTGCCCTAGAAACTCATTTAATGAACAGGCAAACAATAGAAACCAGACAACAGGACATCGTTGCCCCCACCGGGTTTTCTGCCCTACTAAACAAGCTCCCAGCACCACTAGTACGGCCAAACTATAGAAAATTATGAGATCACGAAGGGCATCGGCGATCGCGGCATCACCGTAAATTGTTAGAACATTTGCTCTGAGTTCTTCAATTTCTACTAAAACAGAGTAAAGTCCCCCAACTGCTCCGATCAAAGACCAAAACAATCCCAGCCATAGCCCCAACCGCAGTCGTCTTTGGAAAAACTGCTGCCGCCAGGTTAAATAATCGCTAGATTCTGGGTGTGACTTTAAACGGGTACACAGATGGCGGGCGTGGCCGTTTAACTTCTCCCACGCTGTTGAGAGCAATTGCTGACTCAATCGAACACGCCACCACATAGGGACTAGGATAGTGAATTTCTTACCTATGACAATAGTCTATTCAATTTGGACATTGCCCGATCGGTCACAATTTGTCCCAAATTGCTGCCCAATCGGACAACCCCCCTCGTTGACTGACAAAACATTTGAAACCCTCATTCTGTCGTAGGTTGGGTTAGCGCTAGCGTAACCCAACAAAACTATTACTGGTGTTGGGTTACCCTGCGGGAAGCAAGCTACGTTACCTCAACCCAACCGAAGAGGATGTTTGAAAAGCCAAAGAGCGTCTCCCATGACACCTGGAAGTAGACAAATTCCACTCAAAGTTCAGCAATCTGGGAGTCCCTTGGCGGCAAATTATACCTGGGATAGCCCTTTTCAAACACCCTCTTAGGTGAGTTCTTACTAGGTTTTTATAAGTTATTCCTTTTGGCCCATGGCAGTAAGCCTGGGCGATCGCACAATTAATAACGGCATGGGTAAATAACTTCCCATGGGTCAGGACTGGATTATCAGCAATAAAAAGGTAGGCCTAGCGTGGATAAAATATTGGCGATCATTCTTGGGGGCGGTGCCGGTACACGCCTTTATCCACTAACTAAAACCCGCGCCAAGCCAGCCGTACCTCTGGCTGGAAAGCATCGACTGATTGATATTCCTATCAGCAATTGTATTAATTCAAACATTCTTAAAATCTATGTTCTAACGCAGTTTAACTCTGCCTCTTTGAACCAACATATTTCCCGTTCTTACAACTTCTTTGGCTTCAAGCAGGGGTTTGTAGAAGTGCTGGCGGCCCAGCAAACCCCCGAGAACATGAACTGGTTTCAGGGCACGGCAGATGCGGTAAGGCAATATTTACCTCGATTTCGCGAGCTGGATGTGGATGGGTATTTGGTTCTATCGGGGGATCATCTCTACCGTATGGATTACCGGGCATTTGTCGAACAACACCGCCAGACCAATGCAGACATTACCCTCTCGGTACTACCGGTGGACGAAAATCGGGCCTCCAGTTTTGGACTGCTTAAAACCAACGGCGCAGGCCGCATTGTGGACTTTAGCGAGAAACCCAAAGGAGAGGCGCTCAAGGCCATGGCGGTAGACACTACTACCCTGGGCCTCTCCCCAGAGGAGGCTAAAGCAAAGCCCTACATTGCTTCCATGGGTATCTATCTATTCAAGCGGGAGGTGCTGATTGACCTGCTGAATCAACAGCCCGAACACACCGATTTTGGTAAAGAAATCATCCCTAGCTCCGCCGGAAAACTCAACCTCCAGGCCTATCTATTTAATGATTATTGGGAAGATATTGGCACTATCGAGTCATTCTTTAATGCCAACCTGGCCCTGGTTAAACAACCCAACCCACCCTTTAGTTTTTTCGACGAGTCAGCCCCAATTTATACCCGTGCCCGATATTTACCCCCCACCAAATACCTCAGAGCCGAAATTACTCAATCGATGATCAGCGATGGCTGCGTCCTAAAAGAATGTCAGATTACCAATTCCGTTGTGGGCATTCGTACCCGCATTGAATCGGGCTGTACCGTCGAGGATAGCTTGATTATGGGGGCCGACTATTACCAGGCTAACTTTGAACGCCGGGGAGATTGCGATCGCCCCACGGTGCCCCTGGGCATTGGGGCCAATAGTACGATTCACCACGCCATTGTCGATAAAAACGCCCGCATTGGCTGTAATGTGCAAATCCTCAATAAAGATCGAGTCGAGGAAGCCGACCGCGAAGATCAGGGATTTTATATTCGTAGCGGCATCATTACAGTCCTTAAGGATGCTACAATCCCTGACGACATTGTCATCTAAAGAAGTTCAATCAACCCTGTTTAACCCGCCCTGAGCCCCCGATTGGGCTATGTTCGCCAGGGCTTAAATTATGAGGCTTGGAAGGTTTTTCTATGGTCAGAATCTGGAAAAAGGGTTGGTTGGCATAGCAGTCATCATCGCCCTGGGGCTGATTAGCTGGGGTAGCGTAGGGCCAATTCTACCCTGGCCGCTCGTAGTCTGGCGGCTAGGGCCGGGGATGCCGTACTCTATACGCCTAATTTACCGTTGATGGCCACGGCCACCGCACCACCCAATTTGGTTCCCGCTATTCTCAACGGCAACCCGGTGCATGTCCTCTACATCACCCGCAGCGAAGATAC
>JAAUUH010000174.1 GCA_012031145.1 Oscillatoriales cyanobacterium SM2_2_1
CAAGCGATTTTTTTGGAGAGATGTCTCTGCTCCTCGGAATGCCCGCACCGCTAGCGCTCGCACCTTGGAAGATACCATTCTGTTTGTGGTGGATCGCAACAATTTACAAACTCTGCTAGCCAAACACCAGGGACTGGCTGATCGCATCTCCCAAGAACTCGGCGATCGCCAAGAATCCCTCCGCAATCTGGGACTGTGGACGGAGGACGCCAATGAGGACAATAACCCGATAACCTGGATTAGACGCCGAATAAATGCGATTTTCAGCATTTAGATCCTGAGCTATCATTAAACATGGAGGTCTTAGGCGCTCATGAGCCATCTTCCCAAGACTGTGGACTCAATTCTCCAAACCTTACCCCTGGAAAAATTGCCCCAAACCCTGGCAGAAGCAACGGCGCTGCTGGAGCAGTTGATTTTGCAAGACATCCAGCAGGAAGTTAGGGAAAAAAAACTGTTTTATCATACTTGCGCCCATGCCCTGGCTGTTAAGCAACGGGCCCAGTTGATTTTTGCAACCTTAGAACCCTTTTGGCCGCAAGCCCTTAAACCGGTAGATCGCCCTCTGCCCCCACCCCAGCGGACAAAATGGTTAATTGCTCTGGCGGCGATCGCCCACGATTTAGTTCAAGACTTTCTGCCCCAAACCTCGCCTAACTTACCCAGAAAGCGAGAAAGCGGCGTCAGTGAAACGGCGAGTATTAACAAGGTAACTCGCTATATTCACATTCTCAATCAACAACTCCTCCCCTCGCAACCGGACAGCGAAGCCCGATTTAGCGACTTGGATCTAAGGGTCATTAAAGCTGCCATTGAAGCTACCATTTGCAGTTACGACTGCCTCACCCATTCCGTCTACCAACCCTATTTGTACGGCGATCGCTGAGCAAATTTTACTGCCAGCCCGGATTTTGGCCCTAGCCGATGTTGGCGGCTTAGGTATGGAAGGCATTGACTCTTTTTTGCGAGAAGGAAGCCTGTTATTTTTAGAAGAAAATCCCGACACCATTCCTTTAATTTGCCACTATTACCAACAGCCCGATGGCCTGCCCGTTGAATCAGCAGCCTACGAAAGCTTGCGACAGCGCCTGCTGAAGCGATCGCGATTTCAGCTCTCCTTTGCCAGCGGACGCCTAGCCGGTTTCCCTCGCGAAGTGGACGGGCTGCCTCCAGAAGCAGTTATCGCCTTAAAAACCGAGATTTTTAGCCATTTGAACCAGAAAACCCTAACAAAACTTGAAACTATCACCCCCCAGGCTGAGGAAACCTCCCTGTTCACCTTGTTAGGATTTTTTTGCCTTCCACCGGCCCCTGGGCTTATGGGAGCGAAAAACTCAACCCGACTCGCCCCAAGGCAGTTGGGAGGATTAAGTCGCGAGGCGATGGCGACTTTTGTTACAGTTCCTCTGCAAAAAGCTGCTAGAATCGTACTACTGAGGTTTAAGATTTGGAACCTCTATTATCTATCGCATCCATTTATCGAGTTCAGTTACCCCCCCTTTATGGAACCAGGTAGTCCGTCAGGCAATCTTTCTGAGCCTCCGAGGCATCGGTGGGCAGCCATCACGGGAACAGCGATCGCACTACTAACCTTAACCTTACCCCTACTCTTCATCGCCAACTATTCCACAGATAGTAGCGTTCGTGCCTTACCCAGGACAACCTATTCACTTCCCAGACAGAATTTATGACCCTAGAGTGCTAGCCCACCGATGAATTTGCTAGGGGTCGCCCTTTTGGTACGACTTCTCGGTAGAATGCTTGACGAGGACGAGAGAATCCCAGCGGGGAGTCAGCATGACGGTGATCTCTGAGCGCTGGGCGGTCTTGTCCCCAGATCTTATTGCAATTTGGAGAGAGTCTGTGGATTTAGCGCGCATTCCTGCTCAACCCAAGCCCGGTCTCGTCAAACGTCCTGAATTGAAATTCGGCTGGCAGCAAAAACAATATGAGTTTGATAAAGACCTCAATGCCTTTGCATTGGATCGGGTTTTGTACTCCTCTGTACAATATCCCTATGATTATGGCTTTATTCCCAATACCCTCGCCGATGACGGCGACCCCCTGGATGGCATGGTACTCATCGACCAGCCTACCTTCCCCGGTTGTGTCATTGCCGCCCGTCCCATTGGCATGTTGGAGATGATCGACGGTGCGATCGCGATGAGAAGCTATTGTGCGTTCCCGAGAAAGACCCGCGTTTTAAGCAGGTATTTTCCCTCCAGGATCTAGCTCAGCATCGTCTAGATGAAATTGCCGAATTTTTCGGCACATACAAGCGATTGGAAAAGAAAGCCGTGGAAATTCTCGGTTGGAAAGATGTGGAAGCGGTCATGGCCCTGGTCGAGCAATGTCTTCAAGCCGCCGCTAAATAGTCAATTTTGGAATTTTACACATTTTCTGGGCGCAATCATTCGCGCCCTTTACTGTTTATCCGGCTGCTCAGGCGGCGAGAAATAACAGTCCAATCCCTAAAAGCGCGACTATAACCCCTAAAATTGCCCTTAAGCTGACTTTATCTCCCAAAGCAGCGGCAATGGGCAAGACAAACAGGGGACTGGTCGCCAGCAGGGTTTGGGCGATGCCGGCGGGGGCGAACTTGAGGGAGGTTTGCTGCAACCAAATGCCGAGATATGTCCCCCCAAAGGCGGCAATAAAAACAGCCCCCAGCCAGCGCCAGGAGCGAGGAATTAACCCGATGGCTAGAGACGGGGACTGCCACAACAGCAGCGGCAGAAGGATGCCCAGCCCTCCGACCAGGCGCAGCATCGTACTCCAGAGAGGACTCAGGGTTGAGTTAGCCAAAACCGATCGCGACAGGACAGCCCCGCTAGCTTGGAGAATTGCTGCTAAACCAGCCCAAACTACGCCCCTTTGGGGGTTACTGCCGGCTTGCTCCCCGGTTCGCTCGCTGATGACCCAGGCTACCCCCAATCCTGTCAGCATCATGCCGCCCCAAGCCAGGACGCTTAAGGTTTCGGCTAAAAAATTCGAGCCAGGAGCGCCGCGATCGCCGGAGCTAGGGTTTCCAGCAGCAGGGTACGGCGCGGGCCAAGCTGATTGAGGGCCGCAAAAAAGGCCGTATCCCCCAACCCAATGCCCAGCGCCCCGCTCAGCAACAGCAATCCCGTTGGCAAGGGCAGCAGAATTTCGCGATCGCCCCGGAACGCTAGGGTTAGCCCCAGTAATAACACGGCAATAATACCTTTGAGAAAATTAAGGAGTAAAGGCGGGAGACGAGATCCCAGCAAACCATACACCGTGGTCGAGGCAGCCCAGAGAAACGCCGCCCCTAACGCTGCCCATTCTCCCCGATAGTCTCCTAGCCAATCTGTCAGTACTTCCACGGTAATTTAAGCCCATTCTGCCGCAATCGTGCCCATTTCCCGATTTCAAGCGAAAAACTCGCGACCTCACGACCGCGAGCAATGACGCAATGCTGATGGAGAACCCAAGGCCGCCTGCATTAGGCGTCCCTAGGCAACTAGTTTAGGGTGAAGAAAAGGCGATCGGGAAGCACCCAGTTGATGACAATCAACAAAACTGCCTGTACGGAAAGGAACA
>JAAUUH010000175.1 GCA_012031145.1 Oscillatoriales cyanobacterium SM2_2_1
CAGCGACAACCTTCACGCCGAGCTATTGCTGCGCCTTTTGGGGCAATACCGCTCTCCCCAAGCCCCCGACCATGGCATTACCGGACTGGCAGCCGTGACTGAGTTTTGGCGGTCGCAGGGCATTACGCCCCAACAGATGCACCTTGCCGACGGATCCGGGCTGTCCCGTCATAACCTGATCACGCCCCGGGCTCTGGTGACTATGCTGCGCCGCATTGAGCCGGATGTCCGCTTTCGCCGCACCATGCGATCGCCGGAAAGTCGGGCACCCTCGCATCCCGCACCTTTACTATTCCCGGCAGTATTCAAGGCAAAACCGGAACAGCTACTGGCATCAGCAGCCTAGCCGGGTTCCTGATCCCCGCCGCAATCACCCCTAAAATTACCTTTGCCATTGTGATCAATCACAGCAGTGCCACTCTTACCCAAGACCGGGAACTCATCACAACCATCGTCAATCAATTGGGGCGCTTACAGTCCCCCCGCTGTGGCAGTCCTAAATAGTCGGCGATCGCCCCAATAATGGCCCACTCTCCATGGCGATCTAAAGCGGAAGCTTCTCCCTTGGGTGGGTGCATCGGCGCGGTGAGAAAGTCCCAAGGCTGGGTGTAAAAATCTGTCGCCGGCACAATGCGATGGGTGGAATATTCGGCTAGACCTTGCAGCAAATCCTCGGCTTCAATAAAGCCATCCCGGGTGAGGCACACCACCGGCACCCCCACCCGACAGGCCTCCGCTAGGGTGCTATAGCCTGGTTTTGCCAGGATCCGCTCACAGATTGGCATCACATCGACGGGGCGAATTCGCCCCGGGGCACACCTGTGATTGGGCAGCGCCGGGGCATTGGCATCAAAGCTGAGAAACTGTCGGTCAGGAAGCTCCCCTAGGCGCTCGTAGGGAACTTGCTGCAAACCAAACCCGCCAAAGGTGAGCAACACTGTCGGTCGCTCGGGAAGCAGCCCCAACTCTTGGCGCACCTGCTCTGGTGTCAATCGTGGATACCCCCCCCGTTAGCCCCACATCCTCCCGCCGAGGGAAGACCGCCATCGCTTCATGGAAGGGCACCCGAAACAGGCGATCGCACTGCCCATAGAGTTCAGCCATCCAATCCGCAAACTCGGTGAAGGGGCCACCCCAGTCTTCATAGATGTAATTCCAGCCAAAATTACTCACCATCCAGCAGGGTACCCCTGCCCGCCGGGCGATCGCCATCATCAGGGGGGGGATGTCTGCCAGAATCAGATCCACGCCATGGGCCCGAACAAAGGCCTCCTCCTCCCGCACCAGTTCCTCCTGGCGATGACGCAAATCCTGGAGCTTGGCCAGCGTGGCTTCGCGGTCGATTTGTAAGCTGTCAGATTGAACTGCCCCCACATCGAAGGTGCGTTTGCGCAGCAGAAAATCCCCACTCAAGTGTTCCTCTAGCAGCCAACGGGGCGCTGAGGTCGCCAAGATTAGGGAAATTTCGGGATAAAGCGATCGCAACTGGGACAACAGCGCCGCTGAACGGGTTGCATGCCCAAAACCATGACTCGTGATGGCGGCGTATAGGACAGGCATTGGCGGGTTAGCCTGCGGCGATCGCCTCTACGGGCTCCGACTCCACAACTACCGGCAAGGGATACACACTGATCTTCTGCCGTTTTTTGCCGTACCGCTCAAAGGCCACTACCCCATGGATGGTGGCAAACAACGTATCGTCGCTGCCCCGCCCCACATTGTTGCCGGCATGGAACTTAGTGCCGCGCTGCCGGACAAGAATACTCCCGGCCGTCACCACCTGTCCCCCATAGCGCTTGACGCCAAGGCGCTTAGCATTGGAATCACGACCGTTGCGCGTACTTCCAGAACCTTTTTTATGTGCCATAACTTACTCCTGTGTATTAATTGCTAAATCTTAAATCTCACCCAACCCGAACCAAACTAGCCTAGGCAGCGCCAGGGGTGATGTGATCCACCATAAAGCGCGTTAGGGGCTGGCGATGCCCATTTTTCTTACGGGTTTTCTTCTTGGGCTTCATTTTATAGACCAACACCTTCTTAGCCTTGATATGATCCACCACCCGACCTTGAACCGTTGCCCCCGCCACTAGGGGCTGACCCACCGTCACCGTTCCCCCTTGATTGATCAGCAATACCTCCGTCAGGGTCACCGCCTCATCGGGTGACGCACTGAGCAGCTCGATGTCATAAAACCGACCTACTTCCATGCGATACTGCTTGCCTCCTGTTTGGACAATCGCATAGGTGGAAGTATTGGTGGCGATGCCAGCAAGGCCTTCAGGGGATGCTTGAGATTCCAGGGGATCTAAAACAGAAGCTGCTTCTGGCAACGCTTCTGAGGGCGCTTGAATAGTTTGGGACTCTTCTTGGGACATGAATTTTTAAGCTCCTTTGCCGTAGGGGTTGCTGATTTGCCTTGCCGATGCCGTAACGGTTCCGTAGTAGGATGCAGGCTAAAAATACTAAGATTTTTTTGAAGCAAATAGCGATTGCGACCCGTTTCGAGCAGTTAAAATGACACGATTTCTAACAATACAGTAAAAAAATCTGGCTGCCAAGTTTCTCCCCCACATGGATAGAGATGGTGCCAATTCCATGATCACCTAAAAGGTGGCTCGATCCAAATCGCCCATCTTTACCGCTAGATGAGTGCACAGACCTTTGTGGGCGTAAACCCCGGGGCAGGACAGGGGCAATTGGAGGAGAATGGGTGAAATTTTCGGTCAAGGGCTGGACTTTCAGGGTGCCACTGAGGTCATAAATAGGGCTAACTTCCCGGCAGTTTAGCGATTTAATAGTATTGAGGGAGCGGGTTAGGCATATGGCGATCACACGACGGCAGATTTTTAGGGGCGCACTGGCTGGGTGGATGGGTTGGCACTTTTGGCGTGGTGAGCAGGTGGCAATGGCGGCGACCCAATTTCAGGGAATGGGTCAAAAGGCGACGCGGCGGCTGGCTTTGCTAATTGGCATCAATCGCTATGAGGCCCGTAACGAATGGTTGCCCCTCAATGGCTGTTTGACGGATGTAGAGCTGCAAAAAGAATTATTAATCCATCGCTTTGGCTTTAAGCCAGCGGATATTCTCACCCTCACTGATCATCAGGCCACGAGGCAGGGCATAGAAACAGCGATTTTAGAGCACCTAGTAGCCCAAGCTATGCCCGATGATTGGGTGGTGGTGCATTTTAGTGGCCATGGAACCCTCCTGGGTGACCACCGGGCTTTGGTGCCGGTGGATGGCAGCATTCCCCACGGTAATAGGGAGATCCAAGATATTCCTGAGGCGCGACTATGGCAATGGTTGGCAGCGGTGAACAGTGAAAAATATTGTGTGTGCTAGATGCGGGGTATGCCTATCCGGGATCGCCGATTGTGGGCAATTTTCGGGTGCGATCGCGCCCGGACTCAGGGAGTGGCAGCCAATGAGTGCGGGGTTGCCAGTTGCCGGGGTCGGTGCTGCGGGCAGCCAACCGATGATCAGCTTTGTGCCGATGGGCTGTGGTCTGGGTTTAGCAGTGGTGCGTTTACTATGCCTGCC
>JAAUUH010000055.1 GCA_012031145.1 Oscillatoriales cyanobacterium SM2_2_1
CTTCCGCCACCCCCAGAACCGCCAGTGGTTTTGCCCCAACGAACCTCCTACTTCACCGTTCCCCGTCCCCCCCAGCAGTCCCCACCAACAACGACACCCCCAATAATGATCGCGTCACCCTCCTGCCGCCAGGTTCCCAGCCTCCGATTGATTCTCCAGCATCCCAGTCAGAACTCGGCATTGACCTCAAGTCCCCCCTAGTGGCGATCGCCCAAAATCATCTTCAGGCGGGCAACTTGGGAGCTGCCTTTGAAACCCTAGAGCGGGCCTATGTTTCGGAGATGAGCAGCTACGGTAATCAAGTTGAGGCCAGTAATCCGATCACCATCGAGCAAAGCCAAACCCTACTGTCTGCTGTCAGTCAGCGCACTGGTAGCGCCACGGCCCTGATTTATCCGGTGATTGTCGATAACCGCCTCGAAATTTTGGTGATTCCACCGAGCGATCGCGGGGTTCCGTTCCGCCGGTTCTTTCCCAACCTGACGATAGAACGGATCGAAGCAGTACTGGACGACTACCGCTCAGGGCTGCGGGATACGGGCTCCAAGGACTATCTTGAGCCAGCAGCCCAGCTTTATGACTGGATCATGCGCCCCATTAATGACGAATTGCAAAAACGTAAAATTGAAACCCTAGTGTTTGTGATGGATTCTGGGTTGCGGGTCATTCCGCCATCTGCCCTTTATGACCGCAACCGACAACAGTTCGTCCTTGAGCAATATGCCACCGTCACCATTCCGTCCCTGCGGCTAACCCGGTTAGAAGAGCGCGATCGCAACAACACCCGCATCCTGGCCTTTGGGCTAACCGAGGCCGTTCAGGGGTTTAGTGCACTGCCCGCCGTCCGCACTGAGGTAGAAATCATCACCAGCAAAGTCCTTTCTGGTCAAGCCTTCTTCAATGAGTCCTTTACCATCAATAATCTTCAGCAGCAACGGCAAAGCGACAACTTTGGCATTATCCACCTTGCCACCCATGCCCAGTTTTTAGATGAAACCTCCCGTGGCATTTTTGTGCAGTTGTGGAATGAACGCCTGCTCGGCGATCGCATTCCTCGCCTGCGCTTCGATCGCCCCACCGTAGAGATGCTCACCCTCAGCGCCTGCGAAACAGCGGTTGGAAACAATCTTGGTTTAGGCGGGCTCCTCGTCGAGTCTGGCGCTCGCAGTGTGCTGGCTTCCCTCTGGACGGTTTCCGATGCCGGCACTGCGCCGCTGATGATTCGGTTCTACCAAGACTTTACCCAAGCTCCCACCAAGGCGATCGCCCTACGCAACGCCCAGCTAGCCCTCCTGCGGGGACAGGTCAAACTCGAAGGCAATGTGGTTCGCGGGATCAGCGGTGTCGGGGACATCACGCTTCCCGAACTCACCAACGAAATCGATCTGCGGCATCCCTTCTTTTGGTCGTCATTTCTGCTGGTGGGGAATTGGTTCTAAATTCTGACCATTCCAAGCTATGATAAGCGGGAAAAATTTGCCTTAGATTCGCAACTCCCTATGAATATCGACTTCAGCAATCAGATTCTGGTGCGTCGTTCTGCCAACATCCGCGTGATTGTTACCCCACGGTGGAAAGAAGAAATGCAGCAACAACTCCAAACCCAGATCAGTCAGCTTGATGCCCAAATACAGCAGATCGAGTCCCAAGGCAACCGCATGATCAGTGAAATTGAGCGGCAAAGCATTAAACCCTTTTCCGCTGATGTTGTCCGTGAAATTGATAATGTTCGCCTCCAAATGAGCGATCGCCGTGCCGAACTGCTAGAACAGAAAAATCAACTCCTGCAACAACTCAACCAAGTTCAAGTTGTTGAACTAGAGCAAGAAGTAATCCAAGGACAGTTAGACAACTACTTCCCCCTCAGCAAAGGTGACAATCTGATTGCCCTGATGCAAATGGAAATCGTCCTTCGTGATGGCGTTATCGAGGACATTCGCACCGGATTCCCCACCGCCCTCTAAGTTCTCCTTACTTTCAATGATTGGATTGAAGGTTAACGAGCAAGTTGCTTAATCCCCCTAACCGGGGGATTTTTTTATGCCTATGAATCCCCATAGTGAATGCTTGTCTATTCCCATTTAGGGATGAAGCAGCGGCTCTTTCGTTAGCACGGTAAGAACTTTTTCTTGTCAGAGAAGTAAGCTAATAGTCCTTCCCGAATGTCATTGGAATTTCCGAAGTTCTAAGCTTGCCGTTGAATCTACTGAACACCCGGGATTTTCTTCCGAAGCATCTTTTCCATTGAAGTGCCTAATAAAATATAAAGTTTCACAGCTAGATTCAATACTTCTGGATCCGAAGCAACGACCTAGAGGCTGCGACTAGAGGAGATAGAAAGGTAATAGAAAAACGCTTTCTTACTCCAGAGTTCCTGGCATTCGGCAATCCTTGATGTTAGAGCCCATGTGTTATGTGTTCTTGGGGTACGCACTGCTCCACCACAGAGCTATGAAGTCTCTATACTACTTTGCATCCACTGCCCTAAGCGCCGTAGTTTTGATTGTTGCCGCACCAACTCACGCCCTCAGCCTCCTTAATAATCTACCTTTGCCCGGTAGTGGCGAAAGGATTAATATCGGATTCAATCCGCCAGCCCAAAACCAAGCTGCGGTCGGTTTCACGTTGCCCACAGGCAACAACTACACCCTGAATTCTATTGAACTTCGTCTTACAGGCTACAACACAACTCAGGGCGACATCGCTGAGCTTCAAATCTTTGAAGATCCCACCCGTACTAGCACCGACCCCAATGGTGCAGTATTCCTGGGTTCTGTTCCCACACTCCCTCCTGTGTCATCAAGTAATGCGACGAACACCTTCAACTTTGCTCTTTTTTCTAACTTCACCCTGAGAGCTAATAGTCGCTACTGACTTTTGGTAGATGCTCCCCAGGGACTATTTGCTTGGGTTGGAGGTGATCCAAACACTCCCTACAGTTCTGATGTCGGCGCGACAACGGTCGACACTGTAAGTAGCATCAACAACGGCGCGACGTACACATCGGATTTTAGAACACTTCGTCCTGGTCTTCGCATTAATGCCACTCCCATTCCCATTCCCTTTGAGTTTAATTCTGGGTTGGGATTTGGTCTTTTGATCGGCATGGGGTGGCTGACTCGGCGCTGGAAAAACGCCGTAAAATCCTAGGGTTCGTTACTCCTTGAATAAAGGGGGGATATTATTTGCGACCACATCAATATGTGCGCCCATTAGACTAACAAAAAGAAGTTATCCCCTATAAGCAAATCACATCAGAAGCCAAGGATTCTGAACAACTGAAAACATTAGAAGTTAGAGAAATAGCAGTGGGAGTGCTAATGTTGAAAAACGTTAGCTCGAAACGGGAATTCTTTTGTCGAAAAAAGTAGCGGGACAAAAGTAGGGAGAGAAAGAAAATAAAGAGCTGCATTGGTGAACTCAAACTGAAGCGCCAGCGGGTCAAGCAGTGATAAGTAAAAGCCAGGGCAAGATTAAGCTCTCACCTCGAAAAATGTTGCCGATCCGGACTTGCCACCATGCCATCACTACCTAGAGTTTACACTCGCGCCGACGCTGGTCATCGGCAGGGTCAAGCCATGAATAGGCGAAGTGGCTGACACAATCCAGCATGGGAAAGGATTGCTTGGCTCCCAAGATTTGATTTTCGAGGGGTAGGCGCTTAGGAGTGCCGGTGCGCCAATTTCCCGCGAATGCGGGGCAGATGCGAGGGCTGCGACCGAAAAATTGCATCACTAGGGCTAGTTCCTGCAAAATGCAGCCAATCTCGCCACATTGGGCATAGACCATGGGCACCCACTCTGACACTTGGGTGAATAATGTCCAAGGTTGCAGACGGGTATCGACACCGCTACCGTGGGTGAGGGCGGCTCGGGGGAAAAATACTGCTGCCGTGGGAATGCCGGCTTGGCGGGTTAGCTGGGTAGCAGACTCAAGGTAGTCTTTGACGCCATATCGGGCATGGGCCAGTACCAGTTGCCAAAGATCGTCCCGCAGCCGAGGGGTCAGGGCGATCGCCCGCTGACTAAAGGGATCGCGCCATAGGGGAGTATTGGCCGGTAGGGGGCGGTTGCGCAGGGTACCACTTTGGAGATATTCGGTGAGCAATTCCTGACCGAGGGGACTAACTACCCGGGCAAAAAGCTGGTTTAGGGAGGACTGACTAAAAATTTTAAGGCGGCGGACATCCCGAATTACGCTCTCGTTGCGCTGGGGATAGCGAATGTAATCGAAGACGATGCCATCAGGTTTGCGGCGGGCGATCGCCGAACCACGGCCGCAAAATCTTCCCGGGCTTGGGAACTGTAGGGATCGATAAAGATATGCCCCGGCTGGGCTTCGGTTGTAGCACTGGTGGGGTCTTCTAAATTGGTTTGGCCAAACCCGTTGCGAGCAAAGGCTCCTTGACGATCGCGTCTGACAGCATAGGTTGGGCCGAAGTTCATCGTAAATAGCCAAGCGTGCACCTCCACTCCCCGCTCCCGACCAAGGGCGATCGCCCGGGCTAATAAATCCCCATCTGGAGCCCGCTGTCCCACTACCGACGGCCAAAGAGTTGGATTATCGGCTGCTGGCAGCAATACCTGCCCGTTATAGAACGCATTTACGTAGACACGGTTGTAGCCCATGCTGGCTACATTATCGAATACCTGCTCCAATTGCCCGACCCTCAGGTCGCAGGGGTAGAGACGCATCCAAATCCCTTGGGTGCGAAGCCAACTGTTTTGCCGACAATCCCGTAATGTCTGCCGATGACTGGCCACAAGGGAGCGATATCGCTCGGCGGACTGGCGATCGCCGCCGTGGCCGCCCTCAGCAGGATTGCCTTCTCTTGGGTCTCTCCTGCGGTTAGCCAGCAGAAAGGCTGCTCCCGCGCCCCCATGGGCAGTGCCATCCCCAAAATTCCCACAAACCCCAGACAACCCCAGCGCCACCCTATCCCATTCATTACTTGCACCCAGGCTCACTCGCGGTATTGTGCCCCAACCCTAGGGGAGCAGCAACCCCCCAACCGTGGAGTTTGCTTTTTGCGTCCGCCAAAATCCTTCTGTCATGGCACGGGCAGCGGGCTTTTTAGAGGGAATATGAAGAATAGTTGGCGTTCGCCAGAAACTCAGATACATTAATGCTAGGAGACCCATTTTGTGGAGTATCCTAAAGCGATTCCTTTCCAAACACTCTGAGACGAGCATGGTGCATCAACCCCGAAGATCCCGCATTGATCGTGGTGTTGGTCAGTACGGTTTTAATGATTACTATGCGGTCTTGGGGCTTCCCATCACTGTTCATATGTCGGTGGTACGGAAACGATATATTGCCATTGTCAAGCGTTTGCATCCGGACGTTTTTGGCTTCTCCCCCCATGAAAAGGAGCTTGCTAACCAGTATCTTTCTAAAATGGTTAACCCCGCCTACAACGTGCTCAACCAAGAGCGGGAGCGAACTGAATACACTGCTATCCTGCGGCTGTTGGCTAAGCGTCTGATTAAGGGAAAGCAAATTGTTACACCCAAGGCCGACGTCGCTAAAAAACTGCTGCGATCGCCCAACACCATGTACTACGAGCAGGCAATTACGGCGATCGCCGAAAAGCAATATGACCGTCTTGAACGGATTATCGATAGCATTGCCCTAATAAGCGAGTTGAATTTGGTTTACCTCCTTACCCAGGAGGGCTATCAGCACCAAGAGGTTGCACCGCTTATGACTCCCCAGCCTGAAACGGTGTCGGTGCGCACCAGTGTTAGGGCAGCGGGTTCCCCTAGCCCGGCTCCCAGCAGCAACGCCGATGATACTGCCGCCTTTCGGCAACTTCTCCGAAAAGGGGAAGAACTGGTGCAGCAAAAACAGTGGTCGATGGCCCTTAAGGAACTACGGGCCGCCGTCCAGCTAGACGATAAGAGTAGTCGTTGCCATGCGCTGTTGGGCGTGGTTTATGTTAATCAGAAATTGGCTGGTATGGCCAAAAACAGTTTTCAGCGGGCGATTCAGCTTAACCCCAAGGAACCCCTAGCCCTAGAATATTTGGCTAGTCTCAATGGTCAGGTCCCCAGTGCTGCCAAAAAGCCGGGCACGAGTTCAGCTTCGCCTAAGACGGAACCTAAAAAAGGCGGCTTTTTTGGCTGGCTTGGTAAATAATCCCCAAAGTTTGGTTTAATTTTTTTGCCCTTTCCTACCTCTAACGCTGCATATGGTGCATCAACTGCCGACGGGTGCCCGTGACCTTTTGCCCCTTGACCTCCTCCAAAAGCAATGGTTTGAGCATCGCCTCCAAAGAGTTTTCCACAGTTGGGGTTATCAGCCGATTCTCACCCCCACCCTCGAATATTTGGATTCCCTCCTTGCCGGGGGCACCATTGATGCTAATACGGTGATTCAGGTGCAGGGACGGAATGAGGAAATACTGGGGCTGCGCCCGGAGGTGACTGCCTCCATTGCCCGCGCCTATGCCTCTCGCTATGCTCGGGATCCCAACTTAGGTGTGCAGCGACTGTACTACCATGCCAATGTCTTCCGGTGGCGCGGGGATCAGGGGCAGAGCGAGTCGTTTCAGTCCGGAGTAGAGCTTTTGGGGGCCGGTGGAGTGGCTGCCGATGGCGAAATTTTGCATTTGCTAGCGGACTGCCTTAAAGCTGCGAACATCACTGGTTGGAAGATGGTGCTCGGCGATGCCGGGTTAACCACGGCCCTGATTAATACGTTTCCAGAGTCCTACCGCCCCGCCATTCGCGTTGGTATCGCCCAGCTCGATCGGGTGGCGCTCGAGAACCTGCCTCTGCCCGATGCCATGATTGCCCAGGTTTTGACCGTCCTTGATTTACGCGGTACCCCAACGGACGTGTTTGCCAAACTAACTGCCCTGCCTTGGCTTCCCGTTACGTCTCTGACCGAAATTGATTATCTCCAGTCGTTGTTCTACCTGTGGACAGGGGACTGCCTCCTAGATTTGAGTTTGATCCAGCCCTTTGACTATTACACCGGCATAGTGTTTGAGGTGGTCTTGGGCGATCGCATTCTGGCCCAAGGCGGACGCTATAACCATCTGCTTGGGATCTTCCATCCTCAGAAGATCGACCTTCCTAGCATTGGCTTTTGTCTGAATCTGGAAATACTCCAGCAGGCGTGCCAAGCCCAACTACCCCAAGCCTTTCCCCCACCAGATTATTTAATTGCACCCCAAACCGAAGTCGAACTTTCCGCTGCTTTTGCCATGGCTTCGCAGTTGCGGCAACAGCACCCCGAGTCGATCGTCAAGATCGCCCTCACATCCCAGTGCGTTACCCAGGCTAGGGAGCGAGGGGTGGGGCAGATTTTGAACCTTGATACCGGGGAGCCCGGAACCAAGGCGTAGCACCTAATCCGGTGGCTGGCTCCGTTCTTCCCGAGGCAAGAAGCGCTCCGCCGCGATTTGCAGCATCCGCTCAATGGATGTTTCGGATACAAACTTGCGCGCCGTAGCCAAGTGCTCAAGGTTGGGGCAGCGATCGCCCAAGACGCAACCATTGATACAAGCCTCCCTACAGTTAATCGTCGCCGGGTCGTACTCAATTGCCATAACACTACTCGCCAATACACTGCCCCCTATTTTCTCACCCACCGGAAATAGAGCCAAGACTAGCGGACATCAGACCTGCCACAGTGACCATGCTCACCACCCAACAGGGCGATCGCAAAAAGGGGAGGTCCAAAATATAAAACAACGTAAACCCGACCCGAGCAGCCAAAAACAACAGCACATAGCCCGTTGTCTGGAAGGATGCGGTTCCTGTGACATATACCATCAAGGCCGCCGCCCCAAAAAGCATGAAGACCTCAAAGGAATTTTGGTGTGCCCAATTGGCCCGTTTGGCATAGTTTGGCAGCCGGTCAAACATCGCCCGCGGCGCATGGTAGTCAAACCCGGATGTCAGTCGGCCATAGGCCACCACCCCATAGGGCGCGTATACCAATGCCGCGGCGATCGCCACGCCATACAACAGCATCCCCTGGGGAGCCACCGGCCATTGCACCAACCACTGCCACATTACCCTATTCTCCAAATTTCCTCAGCGTCTCTATCCTAGCCCTGCCACCATTGAATCCCCATGAAAATAGGTCCCTTACGTTGTTAAAAATCGCTATTATGGAATTCTAATTAAAACTGGACAACGATTCGAGAGAGCAAGCACAGTGGACATCAAAATTGGGCGCGGCAAGCCCGCCAGACGAGCCTACGGCATCGATGAAATCGCCCTTGTGCCGGGGCAAGGCACTGTTGATCCCTCCATTGTCGATACCCAATGGCACATTGGCTCCATCACCCGCGACATTCCTATCATTGCCAGCGCCATGGATAGTGTAGTCGATGTGCCCATGGCCGCTGCCCTTTGCCAGCTTGGGGCCCTTGGTGTCCTCAACCTAGATGGCATCCAAACCCGATATGCCGATCCTAGCCACATTTTGGAGCGCATCACCTCCGTCGGTAACCATGGGTTTGTTCCTTTGATGCAAGAGCTATATGCTGAGCCGATCAAACCGGAGCTGATCCAGCAGCGTATTGCCGAAATGAAGTCCCATGGGGCGATCGCCTGTGTCAGTGCCACCCCTGCTACGGCCATCAAATATGGACATCTCACCCACAACTGCGATTTGTTCTTCCTGCAATCCACCGTTGTTTCCACCAACCATCTTCCCCCCGTCGGCATCCCGCCCCTCGACCTCAAGCAGTTTTGTCAAACCATGCCCATCCCCGTAGTCATGGGAAATTGCGTCACCTATGAGGTTTGTTTGGAACTCATGTATGCCGGAGCCGCCGCAGTGTTGGTGGGCATTGGGCCAGGGGCCGCTTGCACCTCCCGCGGTGTCCTCGGCATCGGCGTACCCCAGGCCACGGCGATCGCCGACTGCGCCGCCGCCCGGGAAACCTTCCATGAACAGACCGGGCAATACATTCCCATTGTTGCCGACGGTGGACTTGTAACGGGTGGTGACATTTGCAAGTCCCTCGCCTGCGGTGCTGATGCCGTTATGATTGGGTCCCCCCTAGCCCGCGCCCAAGAAGCCCCCGGAAGAGGCTACCATTGGGGTATGGCCACCCCCAGTGCTGTCTTGCCGCGAGGCACCCGCATCAAAGTGGGCACCACCGGTACTATTCACCAAATTCTTCGCGGGCCTGCCGCCCTCGACGATGGCACCCACAACCTCCTCGGGGCTATCAAAACCAGCATGGGTACCCTTGGGGCTAAAAATTTGCGAGCGATGCAGCAAGTGGAAGTTGTGATTGCTCCCTCTCTTCTGACTGAGGGTAAGGTGTATCAGAAAGCGCAACAGCTTGGCATGGGAAAATAACACTTGCTCGTCCTTGATTTTCCCGATACGCTAGAGACAAAATGGTGGGTTTCATGCCTAAAATCCTACTCGTCGAAGACGATGAAATGAGCCGAGACATGTTGCTTCGACGACTGAATCGCAAGGGGTTTGACGTGATTACTGCTGCCGATGGTGCTGAAGGTGTGCGCCTCGCCCTTTCCCAAGCTCCCGACTTAATCATTATGGATATGAATCTACCGATCCTCGATGGTTGGCAGGCGACCCAGAAGATTAAATCTACTCCCGAAACCCAGAGCATTCCCGTAGTGGGACTCTCTGCCCATGCAATGGCTGGAGACTATGAGCGTGGCATCCGGGCTGGCTGTGACGACTACGCCACTAAGCCCGTGGAATTCCCCCGCCTCCTTGAGAAAATCCAAGCCCTGCTCGCCAATCATGTTACCTGAAGCCCTGCGCGAGTCACGGTTGTTACTGGTCGATGATGACGAGATGAATCGTGATATTTTAAGTCGTCATCTCCGCAAACAGGGCTACCAACACATTCGGATGGCGGTAAACGGTAGTCATGCCCTTGAGTTGATTCACCAAAGCCTTTTTGATTTGGTGCTCCTAGATATTTCTATGCCCGAAATGAATGGGATGCAGGTTTTAGATGTGCTCAAAGAAAGCGACACCCTCGACCATATTCCGGTACTGATGGTGTCGGCGTTGCAAGAAAAAGACATGATTGCCCGTTGCATTGAGAAGGGTGCTGAAGACTACCTCACCAAGCCCTACGACCAGATAATTTTGCGGGCTCGGGTCTCTGCCTGTCTGGAAAAAAAGCACCTTCGCGACCAAGAGCGCCACACAAGGCAGCAGTTGGAGCAGGCTTATAAGGAATTAGAAGATGCCTACCGTCGGTTAGAGGTCATGTCTCAGTTGGATGGATTGACCGGTGTGGCCAATCGCAGTTGTTTTGAGCAGGTTTTGACCCGGGAATGGCAGATTTCGCTGCGCTGCGCCGAATCCTTTGCCATTGTTTTGTTTGATATTGATTACTTCAAGCAGTTCAATGATTCCTATGGGCATTTGTGTGGGGATGAATGCCTAAAACAGGTGGCCAAGGCGGCGGAATGTTCGATCTTTCGTCCCCGAGATTTGGTGGCCCGCTACGGAGGAGAAGAATTTATTTTGATTTTACCGGATACGGATCGGGCAGGAGCCCTGACCCTTGGGGAACGGCTGCGATCCCAAGTGGAAGCCCTAGGAATTGCCCATCAGTCTTCGGCGGTGAGTGCCTATGTAACGGTGAGTGTGGGGGTGGCTCAGGCGATCGCCCAGCCGAATATCTTGCCAAAGGAATTAATCCAGCAGGCCGACGCTGCGCTTTATGAGTCTAAACGGGAAGGACGGAACCGTGTTAAAGTTTGGGCTAGTTCTCCTTGTGTGGCATAGGCTAGGGCAAGTCGATGGCAGAATTTACAGTCTTGATTGTTGACGATAATGAAATGAATCGCGACACCTTGGCTCGCCGTTTGAGACAGCAGGGAGTGGGCTGGGAGATGGCAGTCAACGGTCGGCAGGCCCTCGATATGTTGCAGGAGCATTCCTACCAGTTGGTGCTGTTAGACATTATGATGCCGGACGTGGATGGTTACACTGTGCTAGCGACAATGAAATCCGATAGCAACTTGCGGCATATTCCGGTAATTGTGATCTCGGCTGTGGAAGAGATGGATAGCGTCATGAAGTGCATGGAAATGGGGGCGGAGGATTACTTAACCAAGCCCTTTGATCCGGAATTGTTGCGGGTAGCGGTAGAGCGATTTGCCCAGCGGGCTGGAGCTGAACCGGGAGCCCGGTCATCCCGTCCCGAGCAGCCACTGCCGCCTCCATTGCCACCGTTGAAATCGCCCACCGAAGACTTTAAGTTTGACTTGCCGGAGTACACCACTAAGGGTGTGCCCACCAATGCCATGACCATCGATGAGGTGGCCTACCGTCTGACCAACTCGGGGCGGATTACCCGTAAGGCCTACATGTATTTGAGCAAGGCTGTGTTTACAACCCTCTTTGAGCAACGAACCCTAACGCGCCAAGAGTGCGATCGCCTACGAATGATTTTCGAGGGCATTCACGCCGGTCGGATCAAGGTGGTGGATTGATGTCCACAGACCAAGCGGATCAACGGCAATCCCTTCCTGGATTGGTGGCAGAGACCCGGGTGGCAGCCAAGTTATTGGCACGGCTGGAGGCAACGGCGCGGAATAATGCTCTTGAAGCGATCGCCCAAGCGATTGAAACACACGTCGAGGAGATTTTGGCCGCCAATGCCGTTGATGTCACCGAGGCGATCGCCCAAGCCCTACCTACCGCCCTAGTGCGACGGCTGAAACTAGACCGACACAAAGTGCGAGATATGGCAGCGGGGGTGAGGGATGTGGCACGATTGATCGACCCCATTGGCGTGCGGCACGTTCGCCGACGCTTGGCGGAAGATTTGGTGTTGGAGCGGGTTACCTGTCCCCTGGGAGTACTGGGGGTGATTTTTGAATCTCGACCCGATGCCGTGCCCCAGATCGTGTCCTTGGCAGTTAAGTCAGGGAATGGTGTTTTGCTGAAGGGGGGCACGGAAGCGCTCCACTCCTGCACCGTGCTGGTTGAGGTGATTCAGTCGGCCCTAATGGCAACGGTGGTGCCACCAGCCATGGTACAGCTTTTAACCACAAGGGCAGAAATCACGGAGTTGCTGGGTATGGAGGGTAACATTGACCTGATCATCCCCCGGGGATCCAATCAGTTTGTGCGCTTCATCCAAGAGCGAACGCGCATTCCGGTGCTGGGTCACGCCGATGGACTGTGCCATCTCTATGTGGATCGGGAATTGCCTGGGGAAGCGGACTTGGATATGGCAGTGGCGATCGCCGTGGATAGCAAAACCCAGTATCCGGCTGCCTGTAATGCCATTGAAACCCTCCTAGTGCATCGGGACATCGCCCCGGATTTTCTGCCGCGGGTGGCAGCGGCACTAACGGAGCAATCCGTGGCGTTGCGGGGATGCGATCGCACGCGGGAGCTTGTACCCTCTGTGGTGGCGGCGACGGAGGCAGACTGGGCTACGGAATATTGTGATTTGGTTTTGGCGATTCGTGTCGTGGCTGACCTTGAAGCGGCCATCACCCACATTAATACCTACGGTTCTAGGCACACGGAAGTGATCGTGACGCGGGACGCCCAAGCCGCCGTCCAATTTCGCCAGGATGTCAACGCCGCTGGCGTCTATACCAACTGCTCCTCCCGCTTTGCCGATGGCTACCGCTATGGCTTTGGAGCCGAAGTGGGGATCAGCACCCAGGTAATGCCACCCCGAGGTCCGGTCGGGGTCGAGGGCTTAGTTACCTACAAGTATCATCTGGTTGGGAATGGGGCGATCATCGCCAGCTTTACCGGTGCCGCTGCCCAACAGTTCCTCCACCAAGACTTCTAGGGGAACTTGGGTGCCAATCTTGGGGTCACCCCATAGTCCATACTAACCATCGGAGGGTTATGGGAGAGGTGTTTCGCTATGTGGGGCAGTTTATGACTACCCCTATCCTTGATTTAGGTGGCAACCCCATTTCGATCGCCTCCATTTTTTCAATTTTGTTCATGCTGGCGCTGGTAGTCTTTGGCGCGCAGATCCTGTGCTCTTGGCTGCAACGGGCTGTTTTGTCCCGATTAGGGATCAACCGGGGCTTGCAGGAAGTTGTCAAAGTTACTAGTAAATATCTAATCATTGCTATTGGCGCGGTCACCGTGCTGCAATCCGCTGGCATTAACCTCAATTCCCTGGCCGTTTTTGCCAGTGTTGTGGGGATTGGGGTTGGCTTTGGGCTGCAAAACTTAGCCAGTAATTTCTTCAGTGGTCTGATTATTGTTTTCGAGCAGACTATCAAAGTAGGGGATTACGTGGAAGTGGGCAGCCTGCGGGGGACGATCGAGCGTATTTCCATTCGCTCAACGATTGTCCGCACCCCCGACGATGTGTTTGTGATTGTGCCTAATCAGAAATTCATCCAAGACAATACGGTGAATTGGAGCTACGGCGGACAGACCTGTCGACTTCATATTCCGGTCTTGGTAGCCTACGACAGCGATCCTGTCAATGTCACCGAAGCCCTGCTCACGGCTGCCCGCCTTGAGCCGAGGGTACTTTCCTTTCCTGCCGCCGATGTATGGATGCGCACCTTTGAGGACAATGGCATTCTCTATGAATTGCTGGTTTGGGTTGACCAGCCGCCTCTCCAGGAGCCGATCAAGAGTTCGCTCAACTTTCGAATTGAATACGAACTGCGTCAACGCCACATCGAGATTCCTTACCCCCAAAGGGTGGTGCATATCAAAAGCAGCGACCACCATAAACTGATGCCGTCGCCGATCGCCACGCCACCCGACCCCCAAACCTCAGCGCCCCTTCGTCCCCTAGGCAAGACTAGCTCCCGTCCTAGTCTGCGCGATCTCTTGCGCCGCATGTCCTATTTTGAGACCTGTTCTGAGTCGGAAATGTTGGCCCTCGTGGCCAGCGGCTACCGCAAAGTATTTCGCACGGGTGAAGTGATCTGCCGGGAGGGAGAGCCCAGTGATGCGTTTTACATCATTCTCCACGGACAGGTGGAGGTGATATCGGAGCGCACCAATGTGTACATCACCACCCTCCATGATGGGGAGTTTTTCGGGGAAATTGCTTTACTGACGGGCACACCGCGCACCGCTACTGTGCGTACCCTCGTGGACACAACCCTATTTGTGATCGAGCGGCTGCAACTGCAAACGCTCCTTGTGCAACACCACGAACTCGCGGAACAGATTGCGGCCAAGCTGTCAGAGCGGAAACAAATGCTGCTGGAGCTGGGTGTCATCGTTCCCGACAATGGGGAACCGAGCGAAAAGGATGTGCTGTGGTGGGTGCGCGATCGTCTTAATGCCCTCTTTGGCATTCAGTGGTAGTGTTCCACCCCCCAAGATTCCTGGGGGGTAGGATCTAGCCCAACTAACGCCGGTAGCGCAGAATCGACACGGGTACATCCACACTCAGCAGGCGGTTGGTGGGCACTCGAATCGGCTGGACGCTTTGGAAGGGAACCGTGCGCAAAATCGGCTCAATGGCAGCGCCAAACACCCGCACCGTGCGATTGACGACCGTAAAAGTTCCTCGGGTAAAGGAGGGTGGGTAATTGACCAGCAGGTCAAAGGGAATCACCTCGGAGGCGACATCATCACGAAACTCCAGATCCCGCACCTCATCGGGGGAGAGGAATCGGGCCCGGGCGCTAAGAAAATCATTCTCAAAGTCTTCGAGTCGGGTGAAGAAGCTGTAATAACTACTGCGTTCATTGCGGTCAATGGAGCCATCGCGATCGCGATCAAGACCAATCACAGTTCGGGTAAGGCCTAAATCGCGGCGACTAGGCAGAATAATAAAGGCCGCGGCTTGGTCGTCTAGAAGTTCTAATTCACTGTAGCCAAGCAGCCGTTGCCCCTGCGGGCCAAAGATGCGCACTACGACGCGATCTTCAGGATTGAGCCCCCGAATAAACTGTACCGGGCGATTGATCGGCATTAAAAAGTCGCCAACAAAACGCTCGGGCAAATAGCCATTGCCCCGCCTAGAGACCAGGGAAACCCGGGCGATCACCTCGCGCAGTTGGGGGCGATCCTGCTGCACGGTGAGGGTAAAGTGTCCCCGGTTGGGGTTGAGTGGGGTCGCCGCAGCGGTGCGAAGGGGAAAACGCCGACTTGGGAAGCGCTGACGATAGACCTGTTCGATGCGGTCTAGACTGCGCCCCGGCAAGCTCCGTCGGTACCCCCGGAAAAACTGCCCCGTGAGCACGGAGTCGAACTCACGATCGCTCAAGGGTCGGATGAACGTCTGGCGTTCACGGCGGGAACGGATCAAGCGATCGCCGGCCCGCACCCGAAATACTCGCCCTTGGCGACGGGGATTACGGCGGTCGTCGTCATCGTCGTCATCGTCGTCGTCATCATCATTGTTGCTGCGGAGGCGACGAACCTCTATTTCCCCCTCAAGAACGCTAATGCTCTCTTCACCGTCGTCATCAATTTCAAAGAGGTAGGTGGTGCCCCGCACCGCCGCCGTGACTTGGGAAGAGCAAGAGGGAACCGCACCATTGGCGAGCATACTACCCCGCTGCACTTGGGCCCCACACTGCCCTACGGTCAAAACAGAGTTCCGCCCAAGTCGGGCGATCGCCTGATTGCTAAAGCGCAGTTCGGCCCGAGCTTCCCCGGTGCGCACCTGCTCCCGTTGCCGGGCAGTTTCATTAATTCGAGCTCGCCGGTTTTGGATGAATACCTGGTTGCCTTCAATGATTTCCGTAATGGTGGCAGAGGTAATGTTTTGGGCGATCGCACTACTAGAAAGGGTCGCCACCATGGCCACCGCTCCAAGGACAAAATATCGTTGCTGCATATGCTGTGAACTGCTCCTACTGGGGTTGGCGTGTACTCTTGCTGCGCCCTCTGGCAGACCGCAGGGGTTCTCCTTTTGTTCCGTCTCCATGTCTTGCCATCCATCATAGAATGGCGGAGTCGTCCTTTCTCCAGAACAATGCTGCAACGGACATGGCAACGGATGGTTCCAAATGTGAAGCGCTGGCTGCGGGTGGATGTTATTGGGATGGTTTTGGTGGGCGGCGTGGTGCTAGGCGGCGCCGCCCTAACCCGCCATTCTGAAGATTTGCCCCGGCTGGAGCGGGAGATGCACACCCAGTTCTTGCTTTGGCGAGGACTGGTGCCGCCGCCAACCGAAATCGTGATTCTGGCGATCGACGACTCCTCGTTACGTCAAGGGGAGTTCTATGACCCTGTCCAACGTCCGTTCCTAGAGCCCTTTCGCTACACCCCATGGCGACGGATCGTCTATGCCCAAGTGCTGGAGAAGTTATTTCAAGCGGGTGCTAGGGCCGTGGCGGTGGATGTGTTGTTTGTCACCGATAGTGTGCACAATAGCCCCGCCTATAACGATGATGCGCCCTTGCAGCGGGTCATTGACCGCTATGGCGATCGCCTGGTTTTGGCTGCCAACTACAGCACCTCAGCCATACCGGAGGAAGCCGTCATCAATCAGTTGGAAACGCCCAGTGAGGTTTTTCGGCTCAAGCCTAGCTCCGTTGCCCTAGTCAATTTCAATCCCGATGTGGATGGCAAAATCCATCGCTTTGGCACCGATGTTGCCCTCGAATTAGGCGATCGCAAACCCCTGACCTTTGCCGAAGCTACCCTTAAAGCGGCCCGGGTTCCCTTTGCCCCACCCCGAGGAACCACAATTTTTTACCACGGCCCCGCCGACACCTGGCAGGTGCACAAGCAGCAAATTCCCTTCTTTTATGTGATTGATCCCCAAAACTGGCGCAGCGACCTGCTGCGGAACGGAGCCTTTTTTAAGGACAAAATTGTCCTGATTGGAGCGACGGCAGCCTCCCTCCAGGACATTCAAAACAGTGCCTTTGGGCGCATGCCAGGGGTGGAAATCCACGCCAACGCGATCGCCACGTTGATGACCAACCGCAGCCTTGTTACAGCCATACCCGATGCCGGTGCCCAGGAATGGCTGATTTTGGCTATGGGGCTAGTCCATGGGCTGGCGCTCTTTTGGCTCAAGCGTCCGGTACGGCAGTTTTTACTGGCGATGGTGATCGCCGCCCTGTGGTTTGGGGGCACCTACTGGAGCTACACCAGCGCCGGCTACATTTTGCCTGTGATTATGCCCACCCTGACGTTTGCCGTCAGCGGGTTGACGCTTTTGGTTACGGGCACCGTAGCCAACCAACTGGACAAAATCTTGCTGCGCCGCACCCTAGAACGTTACCTCGCCGGCCCCATCGTTCAAGAAATTCTTAAACAACCCGATGACTACAAAGCCCTATTGGAGGGGCGAAGCATTAAGGCCGCCGTCCTGTTTTCCGACATCCGGGGCTTTACGACCCTTTCGAGCAAATTGCCCCCAAACTGTTACTCAGTCAACTCAATACCTACCTAGGGGAAATGGTGAGGGCGATTCTAGACCACAAAGGCACTCTCGATAAGTTTATTGGTGATGCGGTCATGGCCGAATTTGGCTCCCCCGTATCTCGAGGCGAAAAGGAAGATGCCATGGATGCCATCCAGGCTGCCCTGGAGATGCGTTCGGCCCTAGTCCATCTGCGGCAACAGTGGCAAGGGGAGGGTAAGATTCCCTTCTCTAACGGTATTGGCATTAACTACGGGGAAGTTACCGTGGGAAACATTGGCTCGCCCCAGCGGCTGGAATATGCCGTGATCGGCGACACCGTCAATGTGGCCAGCCGGGTGGAGGGTATGACCAAGGAACTGGGCACCGATATTGTGATTACGGAGGCATTGTATGAATTGGTTGCCGATGAAGTTGAGGTGATTGACTATGGCGAACAACTGCTCAAAGGCCGGGCAGGGGCGGTACGACTCTATGGTTTGGTGGGGCTAAAAGGAGGTGATCGCGCCACCTATGAGCGTGTGGTGGAAGATATGCAGCGCACAATGAAAACCATCGAGTTCCTCAAGAGCAGCAAGGCTCCTGGCGGACTCAGCACACCGCCGAAGCGGGATTTGGGCTGAAGAAAAAACCTCGGCGAATCATCTCGGCATAACTTGGGGCAAGCCAGCGCCTTAAATTAGCTGACTAACCTAACTAAACTAAACAAGTACTAGTTAAACCGTGTGGATCGCGTGGGTGACAACGCCGAGGATCTCAAAATTGGCGTCGGGGTGAATGGCGATCGCCGGATAGTCGGGATTTTGGGGTTGCAGCACAATCCCACTGTCGGTGATGGCAATGGTTTTGACCGTAAGTTCACCTTCGATCACAGCAACGACAATTTTCCCGGAAGTGGGGGGAATAGCCCGATCCACAATTAGTAGGTCTCCGGAGTGAATCCCGGCCCCGGTCATGGAGTCACCATTCACAGGGACAAGGAAGGAGTCCTGGGGGTGGCGCAGCAGATGTTCGTGGAGGTTAATCCATTCATCTATGGCATCCTCGGCGAGGGTGGGTAGACCAGCGGCAACGGGGTGAAGGTATAGGGGTAGCTTTTGGGGGCGATCCAGCAGTGTTTCGAGCTGGGTAATCCTACTAATAGGGAGGCGCACCGCGCGGGTGGGTTCACCATATTTGCCGCTGCCCTTGGGTCGGCCTGCCCCCATTCGTTTGCCGCCACGTGCCATATGTGCCCTTGAGTAAATAAAAATTGCAGTCAAAGGGTAAAGTTCCGATTTGGAACAAATCATTCTCCTGCAATTCTTAGGTGACGTGGAGAATGCGTGAATGATGTTCAGAAATCAAACTCGCTTCATCTTAGCAAAGACTTTTCCCAGGAGCTTTTTTTTATGATTCAAAAAGGATTTCAGCCGTGGATGGTATCGGCGATCGCCCTAATTGTTACCACGGGCTTGTCGGCGACAGCCCTGGCCCAGGAAGTGTGTGTCCGCACGCGATCGGGACAGGTAGTCTGTGGAGAGTTGGTGCGGGGAACTACCGGAGTTCCGGAGTTCAATAATCCGCAGCAACAAATTAACCAGTTCTATCGGGACATCTTAGAACGGGATGCCGATAACGCAGGGTTAAGGAGCTTCTTGCAGCAGTACCGCTCTGGGGTGAGCTTGGATGAGATTCGTCGCCGCATCGCCTACAGTACCGAAACATCCCAACGCCTAGGCAGTGTGTTTTCCCAGGTGACGGGACGGCAGATTCCCGGCGGGCGGCTGCGGCAATATGTGGAGCAGTTAGCTACGGGGACGACAATGGTGCAGATCCGCCAAGAAATTGGCAGTCGAGGAACTACTAGCTTTCCCAATAACAACCCCAATTTCCCCAATACTCCCATCAGCAGCGATTTGGAATTTCAGATTAATCGCTTTTACCAGGAAATTCTCGAGCGCAATGCCGACCGTCGGGCGTTGAATGACTATACCCGGGCAGCACAGTCGGGGGTGTCCTTAACAGAAATTCGGCGGCGGATAGCTTTTAGTAGCGAAGCTGCCCAGAAGATCAACGAGATCTACCAGCAGTTTTTAGGACGGCCGGCGACCAGGGTGGCTTAAACAGCTACGCCAGCCAGGTTGCCAACGGTCGCTCCATGGACTGGGTGCGTCAGGAGATTCGCCGCAGTCCGGAGGCCCGCAGTCGCGGCTTCTAGAATTTAGGGAAACCTGATAAAACTAGGGGGACTCAGTCCCCTTTTTTATGGCCTATGGCAGAGCTGATTTGGTTGGCAGGTACGTTAGCGCTGGGGGCGTCATCCCTGTTGGTTGTGATTTTCGCGGCGCTGCCACCCCTGGAGGCTATGGTGCTTTTTTGGCCGATCCTGTGGCTCCAAATGACGGTGGTTGTCGTGGGTCTGGGGGCAATGGGGGCACTCAACCCCGGGTCGCTGGGGTTGGGGGGCATCGTCGTAGCGATATTTGTAGGGATTACGGCCTTCTTGACATTAGGGAGGCGCTGGGACTGGGGAACGCTCCGGGCGGACGCTCAATCG
>JAAUUH010000176.1 GCA_012031145.1 Oscillatoriales cyanobacterium SM2_2_1
CGGGTCGAAGGCTCAAAAACAAATGGGCCACCAACTTGCCTTGAAGGCTCGGCACCTTTTTGTTGCGGCGGGATAGCACCTCCTGAAAACTCAGCGTTGTTTGCACCACCAGTTCATAATCGGCAGGGCTAAACTCTGCCAGAGACAACAGGTGCCGCTTCCATGTGGTGCCCATCACTGCACCGGCAGGAGCGGCGCGACTAACTCCGCGGGCAAAAAGGCCCGGGAACTGACCAAGACCAAGGTGAACAGAAACAGGCTAAAAATTATAAACGGAGCCACATACTGACGAAAAAATGGCATAGTCAATTACCTCTACAAACCCAGATACAACTGTATATCCTCTTGCAGTTGAGTTAGTGCCACCTCCACCCGCAACCGCAGCCCCGGTGCCTGCTTCACCGTTAATAACACCTTGGCAGCATGGGGGCTGGCCCATAGGTTGGGATTGCAGAATACTTCTAGGCTACGATCGCCCTGACGGTCAAAAAATTCAAAATCCGACTGGCGATCGCCCCCTTGGGCCGCAGTGATCTGCTGTTGCAGGGTCTGTAAAGACTGCTGGAGGGCCGTCGCGAATTCGGTTGCGGCGGGCAAACTCAGGGAACCATCAGCAAAATTTAGGGTTAGGGGAGGCATGGCACAATCACTACTTTAGGGAAATCCTACCGCAGCGCCACCGATAGTGCGGATACCGATCAGCATTCAGCTTGCCTGAAGCACATAGAACGTGTAGCCGTAGGAATCGCTGCACTGCTCAAATAAAGCCATCTCTGCTTCCAGTTCATGGATGACTAATTGAATTGCAGATGGAGAGATCGATGGATGATTCAATAGATTATCTGATTGGTTATTGAATGGATTTGGAGAGGTGACATCTATGGACTGCACCCGCTCCCGAAGTGGCTCATAATAGTGATTCCACCATGCCAAGCTCGGCAACCGATGGGTTGCATGCACCCGATAGCCTGCCCTCTGGGCCCGCTGGCAATTCTCAGACTCGTGGCCCATGGCGGGATAGGCCATCTGCCAATAGGCGATCGCCCGTTCTGGCGGATGCTCTGTAAACCAACTTAGTTCGGAAATGATTGCCCAGCCATGGTTTGCCAAGGGCGATCGCCAAGTCAGTAAGAACTGCTCAAACCCAAGGTTGTAGGCCGCCCCCTCAGACCAAATAAGATCGACCGAACGGGCGGGCCAGTTGAGTTGGGCCATATCGCCAAGGATGGGCACAATCAGGTGCTCTAAGCCTTTCTGTTGGGCGCGGACTTTCAGTTCGTCCATAAAAACCGATGAAAGATCCACCGCCCTGACCCTGCTTTGAAAATGCTGAGCCAGCAGCAATGCCCCGGCACCACTGCCACACCCCATGTCGGCAATGCGTGGTGGAGATGGCCATAGGGCAGGGTTCAGCGTGCTGAGAATATAACGGGAATAGTCAGGATCACCGGGCCCCTTACGTTCTAGTCCGCGATGCAATTCAACTAAGGCGGCGATGGACTCAGCTTCAGGGGTTTGACTCATTAATTCGGCGTGGGTTTTCTCTGTTAAGTACCAAGTTAACCTCATCCGATACCCCTTGCTCAAGCGGGATGTGGGCTGGGTGATGTTCAGCGGGGTGTTGCACTTCCATCCTTCCAAGGGATATTTAGAGAGATACAAAAAAGGAATGAGCCGCTATCAGCTCACCCCTATTCATCAATCGGTTCCTTGATTCAGTGTGTTGCTCGATCTATCAACGAACCATCATTTCTGGAAATTGATGTTATCGATAACCTTTTCACTGGGAATAAAAATCCTAGAAAAAGGAATTAACTAGTCCAAACCATCCACACCAGCGCCAGCGCGGATGATGCCAGACAAAGACTCAATTCGCAGAATAACAGTGTTGGCATCAGCCACTGTGGTGGTGGGATCAGCTAAGAAGTCCAGCAACGAAGCCGCGGCGGCAGTGAAGGACGAAGCACCACCAGTTGTTGGGCGGGTAGGAGTTACTGAGGAACCCACAGACAAGGAAGTGACCACTGGAGAAGTGCCAACTACGTTGTAAGCCGGAGCAACGAACACCTGGGCTTCATTAATCGTTGCTGGAGTTGCAGTGATACCAGCACCAGTAGAGGGGTTAAGAACACCAGGAGCAGTCTCAAAAAGGAACCCGCGAGGCAGGATGGATTCAGCGCTGACGGTGGAGGTGAAGCCAGCGGGGGTGCTGAGGGTAGCGGAGCCGGAGATAGAAGCGGACTGGGCAAACGCGGGCGCAACGGAAGCAAGCAAAATGCCGCCAACTAAGCCAATCGTAGATAGACGCATGAAAAGATCCCCTTAGTACGAAGATTGTGGATAGGTTGAGAATTGAACAGGCATTCCAAAGATGACACTCCTTGCCTGCCCGATGGCATAGTACCAAGAAAAGGGGCATTTTTTACGCCGCCCGTATTATTTTTAGCAAATGCTATCAAGAAAGAATTAAAAGTAAACATGATCGCCATGGCGCAAATTGGAAAACACGCTTTTGCCCCGCATTCACCTCAATCATTCCACTCACCCCACTAATGGAGGGGAAAATAGAGCGTCAAGAAAAGAAACGAAACAGTCAAATTCTTGACATTTTAATGTTTTTAGATTCCGGTTAGGCTGGTGGCATGTTGTAAAGTTTCAGCTGTGATGCAAAAACTAGTCATGAGGATCACTTCCACCCCAGAACATATCGTTGGCCCTACCAAATTTTGGGGTATCGCCCCACCAATGAACATCACAATGCTACCCACTAACAACCAGGGATAACCCAATTGCTGCCAAAGGTAATACCCCAAAATACCGACCAAGATTGTCGTGACAATAGAAGGATAGGGGGGCATTTTGTAACCACTGTTGGTATAGCGCAGGGTGCCCTGAAACAGCACTGTTGTGGGCTGAAACTTGCGGTAGTAGCTGAGTAGCTCAGCAATTATGAGGATTAAAGTGACCAAAAAAACACCCAATCCGGAGTTGGGTGCGATCGCCCAAGGCAGGTTTCCTTGCTGGCATAAAGCATAGGCGACCGTAACAGAAAAGGGGGTCAAAGTGACATGTCCCAAAAAGCGCGGGTGACTTAGCCGCAGCAACAAATCCTTGCTTTCAATCCAGCGCCCCACGCTGATTAGTAAATTGTCGTAGACGATCGCCGCGATAATCATAATTAAAAAGACGAGACCCAGTTGATTATTTTGAGAGCCTTGATAAAGGCAAACCATCCACCCCAAAAGCACACACATGACGGCCGTGTAAAACGGATATAAGATCGCTGCCATTTCCCCTGTCTCCCCCTGCTTTAGTACAGTTATATAACGAATGCCCATTGCTTGAAAACTGACAAAATGTTTTGTCACACAACTAAAAAAAAATAAGATATTGCCCAAACTGATCGCATTTATTCTGGGATCAAACGCATTTCAAGCTGGGGTTAAGCTGCGTGCACAAAAAGTTGGTCTGCGCGCTGTGAATGATCTAGCTAGCACTTAGTCATTACAATTTGATGTAT
>JAAUUH010000177.1 GCA_012031145.1 Oscillatoriales cyanobacterium SM2_2_1
GTTTTTAGCGCCACTACCTCGTGGAGCGGGCAACCCAAGAGCAGATTCAGCTTACGGTTGCGCCCCTCCACCTCTGCACCGACAACGCCGCCATGATCGGCTGCGCGGGTGCCCTGCACCTGTCCCGGGGGGAATGCTCACACCTCACCCTAACGGCCCGATCGCGCCTGGCCATCACCGACTACGCCCAACTCCTTGATCTCCCGTGACCTTCACTAATTTCTATCTTTAGGTCAGCAAAATTTAATTGCCACAGCGAATCACAAAATCAAACCAAAAATCCCAAGTGGCGACACTCATAAGGCTTAACTTGGTAATGTCATTACCCTCACCTGTCTTTACTGCAATTTACGCTTTTGTCGAGGGATGTTAATTTTGCTGCAAGGGTCTCTCCGCCTGCGCTCCAGACTCCAAAAAGCCGGGATGTTATGCCCAACCCGCCGTGTAGCACCTAGTTGGGCCGCTTCATCTTCTAAGTGAGGCAGAAACCGCAAGCCTATCTGCAAGTATCCGAGGTTGAATTACAGCAGCATTATCTGTGGGTGGTACTTGAGGTCATAGTCAATTTAATAAAGAGCGACATCTTCATAGTTGTTTTGAGTACTATTGCTCCCCTCGCCCTTTATGGGAGAGGGGCTGGGGATGAGGGAGGAATTGTCTCAAATAAATCTGAAATAGCTATATTCGGTTTAGTCGTCGTGCTGATTAGTACAACTCAAGGCAATCTAATGAATCATTGCCCATGAAGTCTTGAATTGTTTCAACGCCTGACCGAAAAATCGCTTCAACACTACCTGTTGGTGCGTTGCCACAGCGTAACCAAATCACTTTTGGAGGTGATCCATAAAGACGACTTCGTTCAGCAAAGTCAGCATCTTGAGTCACAATGCAAAAAACTTGAGTCTTTGCAAATTCCCAAATCTCGCTGTCCTCTGCCTCAGTGAGAGTATGAAACTGGACATGGCTAGATTTTGGGAAAATATCTGCAAGTCGAGCAACCAGTTTCCGACTCAAGTTTTGATCAAACAGCAGTTTCAAATACCACCCACTACCGCTATCAGACGGCGTTCTCTATCAGCAGCGAATTCCAAGCAGGCTCTAATATCTTCTTCTGTCAACTCTGGAAAGTCATCTAAAATTTCTGCATGAGACATTCCTGCTGCCAGCCAGCCAAGCACGTCATAGACGGTAATCCGCATTCGCCTAATACAAGGCTTTCCACCCCGTTTTCCTGGTTCAATCGTAATAATATTTCGATAACTCATCACAAAGTTGAATTTGGTATGCTTTCCCTTCAGTTTAGTCCAGTATGAAGGAAGTGTCTCATCAGTCTATGAGCCCTAGCTGCTCAACGCTGCGTTGGTGCAGACGGAATAGAGGTTATCGTTGGGCTTTTTGAATCATCTGCCGCTGCTGCACTTCACCGTCAGCCGTTATGTTGTTAGGGCCAGAGTGATGAATTATCAAGGTTGCTGATGGGGTGACGGCCAATTCTGTTTTGCATCACTACCTTGTGGAGCGGGCAACGCCGCCATGACCGACTTCGCCCAACTCCCCGCTCTCCCCTGAGGTTCATTGCTGGGGCAGCAAAATTTAATTGCGACAGCGAATCACAAAATCAAACCAAAAATCCCGGGCGGCGACACTTATAAGACTTAACTTAATAATGGCCATTGTTCCCCGTTCCCTATGTACCTTTCGCCCCGCTCCGCCCGCCTCCGCAATATTGCCCTAGCCGCAGTCAACGGTATTGTCAGCCTCGCGATTTTGCTCATTGCGCCCCTCGGCCTTGCCGCCGTAGTGATCAACACGGCCCTGATTGTGGCTGCCACCTACATCACGGGCACGATCGCCGATCGCCTGATTCGCTATCTCCAAGGCTCTGCCGCACCCACCAGCGCCCTCAATCCCCAGCAGCGGGCCCAACTAGAAGAGCGCGATCGCTAGCGGATGAACACTCTTTACATCTCCCAACAGGGCAGCACCGTCTCCCTGCACCAAGAATCGCTGATCGTCAAATTGGGTTCTTCCCAATCTAGCCCGGTGGGTCTACCCACCCTAGAGCAGGTGCTGATCTTTGGCAACTCCCACATCACCACCCCTGCCATCCGGGCTTGCCTCAATCGCATGATTCCCGTTGTGTTTCTATCCCGCCTTGGCTACTGCTACGGCCGGCTTCTATCCATCGAGCGGGGATATCGCCAACTGTCCCGCTATCAGCAGGAGCTATCCCTGGGCGATCGCCTGCCCGCAGTGCACAATATCCTCCGCAGCAAAATCCAAAATTGCCGTGTGCTGTTGCTCCGCTATCAACGCCGACGGGAAACCACTGCCTTTAATGAAACGCTGTCTACCTTGGCCCACTTCCACAGCCAAATTCCCCAAACCTATGACCTCGACCAACTCCGTGGACTCGAAGGTGCGGCCGCTGCGGCCTATTTCCGGGCGTTTAGCGACTGCCTGACCCATCCCGATTTTCCTTTTGAGGGGCGATCGCGCCGGCCCCCTGCCAATCCTGTCAATGCCCTACTCAGCTTTGGCTATCAGGTGCTGTGGAACCACCTCCTCACCCTCATCGAAGTGCAAGATCTCGATCCCTACTTCGCCTGTCTCCACGAAAGTAATTCCCGCCATCCGGCCCTCGCCTCCGACCTAATTGAAGAATTTCGCGCTCCCATTGTCGATTCCCTCGTCCTAGCGGCGATCAATGGCCGCCAAGTCAACCGCGATACAGATTTTGAATACCGCGATGGGGGCTGCTTCCTCAATGATCGCGGCCGTAAACTCTATCTCCGTCTGTTCCTCCAGCGCATGGAAGCCCCCATCGGTGACTACCCCCGCTGGCATATTCTCAACCAACAGGTGAAGCGCTATAAACAGTTTGTCTATAATCCCGCCCAGGGCTACCAACCCTACACCCTGCGATGATGTTTTTTGTCGTTGCCTATGACATCCCCTGCTCTAAGCGGCGCAAAAAGGTTTCAGATCTCCTTTCTGGCTATGGCCAACGTGTTCAATTTAGTGTGTTTGAATGCCCCCTAGAATTACCCAAATATCAAGAACTCAAAAAGCGCCTCCGCAGGCGGGTTCATCCTACCGAAGACCGCATCCGCATCTATCCGGTGTCGGCCCATACTCTGCCCCAGGTGGAGTTGTGGGGTGGCCCGCCGCTCACCCAGCCAGATCGCTCCCATATCTTCTGAATCTGCTCCAACGGCCCCTAGCCCAAGTGCCCGCAAACCCAATGAATTCGTTAAGGGGGCCGCTAAAGGCCCAGTGCCGGTTTCCAGCCTTTTGCTTGGGGTGGCGAACCCAATTTCATCTAAATTTCTCCTGGGGGCCGCAAAAGTGCCCTAGACACTGCGCCCAGTGCGGCGCTAAGATGGAGTACCTCCCCTCCATCAGGGGAACCTAATTGATTGGAAACCAAATGTCGCCGATAGAAGCAGGATCAGCGAGCCAACTCCCCTCCATCAGGGGAACCTAATTGATTGGAAACCCATATGAAGTCGCG
>JAAUUH010000056.1 GCA_012031145.1 Oscillatoriales cyanobacterium SM2_2_1
GACCAGTTGCTCCTCCATGCGCTTGCGCGCAGTAATGTCCTGGTAGGAACTGAGGTACATCGCATGGTCGTGGAAGGGAACTAGGCACTGGCCACCAAGACATGGCGTCGCTCCCCATCGCGGCGGCGCAGGGTTGTTTCAAACATCTGGGATTCTCCAGTACGGGATAGGTGCTGCAACCGCTCCCATGCCAACTTCTGGTCGTGGCGATCAGGGTGCAGCAGCGGCAGAAAGTGACCGCAGGCATTGGCCTCAGCTTGGGTGTAGCCGGTCAGCCGCTCCATCTCCGCATTGAACAGGACGAAACGCCCGTGGGCATCGCTGAAGGTGATTCCATGGGGCAACATCTGCAGCACAATTTTGAGGCGATCTTCACTTTCTTCTAGGGTGCGGCGGGCGTGAACCTGCTCGGTCACATCCGCATGGATCGCCACAAGATGGGTGAGTTGTCCCCAAGTGTTGTATATGGGCGACACGTAGACCTCATCCCAGAACACATGCCCCTGACGCTGAGTCTGGGACAGTAGATGCCGCCCCTCATAGCCCTCATTTTGCACCCGTTGAATCAAATCCGGTGCTAAAAACGCCGTAGCGGACTGTCCGAGCAGCTCCTCAACCCCGTAGCCTGCCATACGGGCAAAACTGGGATTGACATAGGTGATTGGATAATCGGGGCTGTGCATTTCTACGATCATGATGCCATTGAAGCTGGAGGCGATCGCCCGTTCCTGGAGCCGCAATAGTTCCTCTGCCCGTTTCCGCTCCGTTACATCCCGTAAAGCGGCGATCGCGTAGGTAATACCATCGGCTTGGGTTTGCTCCACAACCCGCAACTCCGCCGCCGTAATTGCCCCCCCCTTCTGCAAAATGTCCACATCTGTGTGCTCGCCAGAAACTAGGGGCATCCCAAACACCTGTCCCACAAACTCCGCTGCTGAGCGCTGAAACAACTGTTCCGCCGCCCCATTGACATGACGCACAATACCAGAGCGATCCACCACTACGATCGCATCGTGATAGCTAGTCCAAGGAGGGGCAGACTGTTTCTTGAGGGGAACAAACGAACAGACCACCGCTTCCCGGGATTGTTCGGGAGAAAGGGTCACCTGCCAATCCCAAAGGGTGTAGGACAGGCGCGTGCGCTGCTGCCAACAGATCATTGCATTCTGTCGTAGCGATCGCCCCCACTCCGACGCCCAAAAACTCTCCCATTCCCCATCCCCAACCCCGTTCCCAAACAGCTCCCTAAAGACCGCATTTGCTGCCAAGACCTGCCAGTGGTCTTGGGCAGCGGACAGAACCAGCACCCCACAAGAAAGATGATCAACCCATGAATCCAAGATTATGGACGTGTCACCGTGATGCTCCATCCCAGCCCCCAGTCCGCTCTGATATAAATTCATCCTAACCTGACCTAGGCGGCTCCACGTTTTCCATAAGGAAACTTAGGAAAAGGGTTAAGTATCAGTTAATATGTTCACCATACTTTGGCTCAAGATTTTAACACCCCTAAATGATGATGAACATCGCCAGCCGCTGCACCCCTCTGAAGCGATCCATCGTTAGATACAGAATTACACTTTTATTTGCCCTGGAGGGTTACTCCTAGTTCCTGCCTATGGACATCGTTAGTGAGTTACTAATCCTTGCTGTTCTTATTCTGGTTAATGCTTTTTTTGCCGCTGCCGAAATTGCCCTGGTGTCCGCCAGTGATGTACGCCTTAAGACCCTTGCCGAGCGGGGAGATCACCGCGCTGAGGTGGTTCTTCGTCTCACCAGTGACACCACTCGGCTCCTGGCTACCCTTCAAGTTGGTGTAACCCTGGCCGGTTTTTTCACCTCAGCCACAGCCGCCACCGGCATTGCCCGCCCCCTAGCCGTGATGCTCAGCCCCAGCCTCGGGGAGGGAACTGCCACAGCCCTTAGCATCGGACTGGTGACCACGATCATTGCCTTTATCTCCCTGGTTTTGGGAGAACTGGTGCCGAAACGTCTGGCCTTGCACAACGCTGAGCAGGTTTGTTTAATCGTTAGCTATCCGATTAGTTTTCTCAATACTGTTGCCGCCCCAGTGATCCGGCTTATCAGCGGTTCGGCTGGGCTAGTTCTGCGTTGGATGGGTGCCACCAGCCTCGTAGCTGCGCAAGAAAGCGCCAGCATTGAGGAAATCAAAGCCATTGTCGATGCGGCCCGCACCGGTGGCACTGTTGGGGAACAGGAGCGGCGGATTATCTATGGCGCGGTGGAACTCAGTCACATTTCTGCCCGGGCCATTATGGTGCCCCGGGTGCAAATCCAGTACCTCAAGGCTGACATCCCCATTGAGGAGGCCTATCAGGTGGTTTCCGAAAATGCCCATACGCGTCTGCCGGTCTGCGAAGATGACCTAGACCGTATTATCGGCATCCTCCATGTCAAGGATCTGATTCGTCCTATGGCCGCGATGGTACACCACCCCCCGACCCTGCGGGAGTTGGTACGTCCGGTGAAGTTTGTTTCCGAGCACAAGCTAGCAACCGAACTGCTTCGAGATATGCAAAAAAATCGCCTGCACATGGTAATCGTTCAAGACGAATTTGGCGGCACCGCCGGACTGCTGACCCTAGAAGATGTGCTCGAAGAAATTGTCGGTGAGATTCGCGATGAATATGACGCGGAGGAGGAGAAGGAGTTTAAGCGGGTCAATGAGGATGAGGCGATCTTTAAGATCCGCGCCAGTCTGGCCACGGTGAACAATGAACTGAATGTCCAGTTGCCTCGGGATGATGTGGCGACCTTGGCCGGACTATTCCTTGAAGAGTTACAGCGTCCTCCCGTGGCGGGCGATCGCCTCGAAATTGACCACATCACCCTAGAAGTCATGGAGGATGGTCAACGGGTGGTGGTGCGCCGCATTACGGAACTGGCATAATAGATAGATGACTTTGTAATATCTCTAATTTGGTACCCCTATGGAACTCGATTTACGTCCACTAATTGTTCTTGGTCCTGTCGTCCTAGTGGTGGGCTGGGCGGCGTTTAACATTATTCGGGCTGCCATAAAGGGCGAGGCGGCATTGTTTGGTAAACAGGGGAATAATCCTTTTGGGCGCTCTTAAAAAGCCTCTAAAGCTCGATTTGCTATTGGCCGTGTCATCAATTCACTCTGGAAGCCTCGGGTTAGGTGTTGCCGCGCCCGTAGAATTTCATGGGCTAGGGGCTGAACATTCACCATGAGAGCGTTTGACTCCTAAGTGATGACAGATCTCGGTTCAGTCCGCCCAATTTATAGTTATATTCGGGTAAGTTGGGACATCGAAGGGCAAGGGGGTTGGGGGCTGCGCCCCCAACCAAGGGTTTCACCCCTGCACCCCGTCCTAACCAAGTTATTTACAGCTATAGTTCGCCCAATGTGATGCTCTCAGTTCCCTGGGCTGGGGGCATTGCGAACATTTCAAGAATCAAAAGCGACTCAAAGTGTCTGTTCAGATCCTCTGTCGAGCGGCAGCCTATGGCACTCACCCGATTTTTTTACCGCTGCCACTTTAGCAGCATTTATTGAACACAACTAAACGCAATTGAACGTAACTGAGCGCTATTGCTTAGATACCCGCCTAAATACCCAGATATTTGGGTGCTGACCGGGAACCTATGCGAGCCATCCCCACATCCAGATAACTCCCAGACTCGCACCCACTACCACTTGGCTGGGCGTATGTCCCAAGAGTTCCTTGAGTGGGTCAAAGGGTGGGTCAGGGTCAAAGAACTCGACCATAATCTGGTTTATTACTTTGGCTTGCTGACCGGCGGCTAGCCGAACGCCAGCAGCATCGTACATCACAATGAAGGCAAATACCGTGGCGATCGCAAACTGGGGGGTTCCCCATCCCTGGGTACGCCCGATCCCAGTAGCTAGGGCAGACACCAAAGCTGAATGGGAACTGGGCATGCCCCCGGTCTCAAACAGTAGCTGCCAGCGCAGTTGCCGTGAGCGAAACGCCTCTATTAGCACCTTTAGGCTCTGGGCTGCCAAACTTGCCCCTAGGGCAATCAGGAGCACGTGGTTGGTCAATACTTCAGAAATGGGGTGAAGGCTCATGGCAGATCAGCGATCGCGCTCCACGATATAGTCTGCTAAATAGTGCAAGGGGTGGGCTGCATCACCGTAGCCACTGAGGGAATCCTTGGCGACCGTAACCAGATCATAGGCTTTTTGACGGGAGGCTTCTAGTCCCCAGAGGCTAGGATAGGTGACTTTTTGGGCAACGAGATCTTTGCCCGCTGTTTTGCCCAACTGCTCCGAAGAAGCAGTGACATCGAGAATGTCATCGACGATTTGAAAGGCTAGACCAATGCTCTGGGCGTAGGTTCTCAAATGTTCTAGGTCAGAATCTTGCCCACCACCAAGCAAAGCCCCGCAGGTCACGCAAGCTTCAAGGAGAGCCCCAGTCTTGTGGGTGTGGATGAAGTGCAAGGTTTCGAGGTTAGTATCCGGACGACCTTCCGATGCCAAGTCGACTACTTGTCCACCGATAACGCCCGTTGCCGCAAAGGCATGGCCTAGCTCCCCAATGACCCGCAGCACCACGGCGGGCGAAACCCCTTGGGTTTGGGTGGCAACCCATTCAAAAGCATAGGCCAGCAAGGCGTCGCCCGCCAAAATGGCGATCGCCTCCCCATAAACCCGATGATTTGTAGGCTTACCCCGCCGTAAATCGTCATTATCCATAGCTGGCAGATCATCGTGGATTAGCGACATCGTATGCACCATTTCTAGGGCACAGGCGGTGGCCATGGCGGTGGCACGTTCTCCCCCGAGTAGCTCACAGGCTGCCAAGCACAAAATTGGCCGCAGTCGCTTGCCGCCAATCAGTAGTGAATAGCGCATAGCCTCATAGATCACCTCGGGATAGGTGACTGTGATCGTCTGATCTAGGGCAGATTCAACTTCTGCTTTGCGGGTCGCGAGATACGCAGGAAACTCAGATGATAGCATCAGAAAAATCTAGGGCGCAAGTTTGGCAATAGCTCCAGATTGTATTATGCAGCAACATGGTCACGGTCATTGGCCCGACCCCGCCCGGCACCGGTGTAATGTGGCTAGCGATCGCCGCCACCCCGTCATAATCCACATCCCCCACCAGTCGAGAACTACCATCGGCTGCTGTGATCCGGTTGATCCCCACATCAATGACCACCGCCCCCGGGCGAACCATCGCCGCCGTAATTAACTGGGGCTGTCCCACCGCCGCCACGACCACATCGGCATCGCGGGTCACGGCTGACAGATTGGCAGTGTGAGAATGGGCGATCGTTACGGTTGCATTAGCCTGCAGCAACAGCAGTGCTAAGGGCTTGCCCACCAAAATGCTGCGCCCCAAAACCACTGCTTTTTTACCTGCCAAGGGAATGTCCGCTGCTTTAAGTAGATTCATAACCGCTGCTGGTGTGCAACTGCGCAGCCCCGGCTCGCCCCGCACCAAGGATCCTAGGTTTTGGGGATGCAATCCATCGACATCTTTGTGGGGAGAAATTTGGTTGAGCAGAGCGATCGCATCGAGGTGCTTGGGGACAGGCAACTGAAGCAAAATACCATCCACCAAAGGATCGGCATTGAGCGAAGCAATTAAGCCCACCACCGACGACTGGTCGACATCGGCGGGTAGATGGCAACCAAAGGAAGCAATGCCCACCCGAGCACAAGCGGACTCCTTGTTGCGGACATAGGCCAAACTTGAGGGTAATCACCCACCAACACTACTGCCAGACCGGGCGATCGCCCGGCAATCGGGGTCACTCGGGTCAAATATTCAGTAAAAGCTCCCTGCATCTTTTGAGCAAGGGCCTTACCGTCTAGGATATTAGCCATTAGGAAGACAATTGATGCACCTGAGTGATGCGCTCTACCCGAACGTCGGCAATTTCATCGTAAATAGTTAATTCTTCTGGGTTACATCGCTTAATCACACAGACAATACCCGTTGCCCCCTCTGACTCCAAATCTTCGACAAATCCATCCTGAGCTGCCGCCGCTTCGCTCTCATCAAAAAATGGACCGAAATAGTAGGTGCATCGCGGGTGCTCCGTGACAATCTCAATCCATGCAGCCCGCCCAATCTTCTCTAAGAATGAAGTGAGAATTTCTCTAAACACGCTAGATACCCATTAAGGAACAGAAGGAGATGGCAAACAAAATTCAAACTGGCTCACACTTCGGTCTTTATCTACTTATAACTTACTTGAAGTTTCATGACAAACTGTTCAGATCTAACGTATCTTGCCAGCGCTGTCGAAAAACTTCATAGAGTGCCATACCTGCGGCCACCGATGCATTAAGACTTTCCACCTGCCCCTGGAGGGGAATGGTGCCCAAAAAGTCACAGGATTTTTGTACCGATAGCGACAGTCCGCTATCCTCAGCACCGACTACAAGGGCGATTGCCCCACTAAATTTCAGCTTGTACCACGGAGTGGGGGTGTCCAGGGTAGTGCCATAGATCCAAAAGCCCGCTTCCTTGAGTTGCTCAAGGGCCCGGTTAAGATTCACAACTCGGGCGATCGGCAGATGCTCAAGGGCCCCGGCAGCTACTTTGCTAACCGTCGCTGTCACCCCTACAGCCCGGCGCTGCGGCAAGATAATTCCCTGTCCTCCCATCGCTTCCACAGTCCGGGCGATCGCCCCCAAGTTATGGGGATCGGTAATGCTGTCAATGACGACCAATACTGGTTGTGGAGTTTTAGCCTTGGCTTGGGCAATCAGATCGGGGAGTTCTTGGTAGGTATAGGGGGCTACTTGGGCCACTATGCCCTGATGCCTGGCGTTTTGGGTCATCTGGGACAACCGGCGCACATCGACTTCTTGCACCACGGCCCCGGCTGCCTTAGCTGCCTCAATCAGGGACAAAAAATCCGGGGCATAGCGCAGCTTTGGGATCACCCAGATCCGATTGATGGACCGCTCCCCGTGGATCGCTGCTTCAACGGCATGACGCCCATAGATCAACTCAGGGGATTGCTCCTCGTCTGGGGCGGGATCGGGCAACGCCTCCGCAGCCGCCCCAGAACGTGGAGAACGTAATACTTTCACCGGCCGCTGCTCCAAAGGTTGGCGCAGGGTAAATTTCTTGCCGCCCTCTTTTTTGACTCCGCTCCCATCGCGGGGATAGGGTTTAGGTGGAGCAACCGCATCCGTACTGTCGTTGATTCTTTTGTGGGATCCTTTACGAATTCCCTTAGCTAACCACTTGGGCTTAGGACGGGAGGAGGGTTTGGGACGATCTTCTGGCTTCATGGGTCAGTGGGGGCCGTAAATATTTCTTGCATGATGTATTGCAAGCGGAGACGATCCGTTAAGTAAAGATAACCGATGAGGCACTCCAATCCCGAGGCCTTTTGATAAATATCGGGATCAGCACGGCGCACGGTCGGTCGACAGCCGTTACGTCCCCAACGCACCACCTCTCGCTCCGGGTCAGTTAGCTGGCTTGCTAGGGTCAGACGATCTAGGGCATTCGCTTGGGACTCGGCACGCACATAATCTACGACCGCACTGTGATATTCTCTGCTGCGCCGCAGCGGAATAAAGCAGTGGAGGCGAGCGTAAAGTTCATATATTGCATCGCCCACGTAGGCTAAGGACTGGGCAGAGCTTTGCGCAACTATGGAGGCATCCTGCTCAGGAAATAGGAACACCTCAATCTCTTCCTAGCTTTGGGGTAGTCTGGCGATCGCCGCTTCAACGGAAGGCTGCAATGAAAGAACCTGGTCAAGGCGAACCAATTTTACTGTTTGGTTCACCCGGGCGTTGCTGACTATCTGAAGGCTGCCCGATAGGCCCTTAATCTTTTTGGCAATTTGCACCAAAACCCCAACTCCTGAGCTATCCAAAAAATCGATAGCTGACAGATCGAGAATGACGTTATGGGGTCCGTCATCAATGCACTTGCCAATGACCTTACGAAAGGCCGGTTCAGAAAAGGCATCTAGCAGACCGGCAAGCCGAAACAACTGATACCCATCGCGTAATTCGCGACTGCCTCTCAGGCTGACAGTAAGTGTAAGCGGTTCCGGAATAATTGCCTCCTAACGAGGTAAAGACATCTTAATTTGCGGCTATATTGTAGGAGCTTTCACTACGGTTGTCTAGGTTGTTATGCGCTCAATTTCCCAATTTCGTCAGGCGTTCCTCTGCGGTGATGTTAGCAGTGAGGAAGTGACTGCAGCGGTTTTGTCGCGTCTGTCGGAGCGCGAACCACAGGTGGGGAGTTTCATTACGGCGACGCCAGAGCTGGCCCATTCCCAAGCGATGGCAGCTGATGAACAGTTGCGCGTGCTCAAGGACTCCGGGCAGCCAGTTCCACCGTTACTCGGGGTGCCGTTGGCGCTTAAAGATAACCTTTGTACAGCGGGAGTGCGCACCACCTGTGGGTCACGGACATTAGCCCAGTTTGTGCCGCCCTACGAATCTACGGTCACCCTAGCGCTGCGTCAGCAGGGAGCGGTGGTGGTGGGAAAAACCAACCTTGATGAATTTGCCATGGGGGGCTCAACGGAACATTCTGCCTTTCATCCGACCCGCAATCCTTGGAATTTAGCACGGGTGCCAGGCGGATCTTCGGGAGGGTCGGCAGCGGCGGTAGCAGCGGAGCAGTGTCTTGGGGCCCTTGGTTCGGACACGGGAGGGTCGATTCGGCAGCCAGCGTCTTTTTGCGGAGTGGTTGGGTTAAAGCCGACCTATGGGCTGGTTTCCCGTTTTGGATTGGTAGCATTTGCATCTTCGTTAGATCAGGTGGGTCCCCTAGGACATTCAGTACAGGATGTGGCGCTGCTGTTAACGGCGATCGCCGGCCATGACCCTAAGGACGCGACCAGCCTGAGGTTGGCAGTGCCCGATTATGCCCAACCCCTCGGGGCGGTGGAGGAGAGCCGTCCCCTAGCGGGAAAACGCATTGGGGTGATCCGGGAAACCATGGGGGAAGGCGTGGCAGCATCAGTGCGCGGGGTAGTAGAGCAGGCGATCGCCCACTTCGAAACCCTAGGAGCAGCAGTAGTCGATATCTCTTGTCCGCGCTTTGCCTACGGTGTGCCGACCTATTACATCATTGCGCCATCGGAAGCTTCGGCAAATTTGGCCCGGTACGACGGGGTGAAATATGGATTACGACAGCCGGATGCCAAGACCTTGCTAGAGATGTATGAATCCACCCGCGAGGAAGGCTTCGGTGCAGAGGTGAAGCGGCGCATTATGGTAGGCACCTACGTCCTGTCTGCAGGATACTACGATGCCTTTTACTTAAAGGCGCAAAAGGTGCGCACCCTCATCAAGGAAGATTTCGTGAAGGCCTTCACCCAAGTGGATGTACTGGTGACTCCAACCGCACCGACGACGGCATTTCCCCTAGGCAGTAAAAGTGATCCATTGAGTATGTATCTGCTGGATCTGATGACAATTCCGGTCAACTTAGCAGGGCTGCCCGCGATTAGCGTTCCCTGTGGCTACGATCCCGATGGGCTACCCATCGGGTTACAGTTAATTGCCCCCTCCCTAGGGGAGGCGAGGTTATTGCATGTAGCCCATGCCTATGAACAAACTACAACTTGGCATCAGCGGCGATCGCCCCTTTGGCAATCCTGATTGATTCTACTTGGCGTCCGGCTCAAGAAGAAATAGGGGACTGAGATATCAGCAAGTGTAGCTTCGACAGGTATTCTGCATAAACTCCATCCAAAAATTCAGGGAGAAGAAAGCCCGACCCATGCTTCATCATTTACCCAGTGTCCCTGCTCACAGGCTGGTTAAAAAAAATGCAGCAGGGAAAATGGAAGAGTCAAAAGTCAGCAGCAGAACTGGGGGTGGAATTTGATCCTGCCCCTTGACTGTTTCTCAACCAGAGCAAAATCAACTATAGGGCGGACGGTTTCAAAGACGTAGGAAATCCCAAATAATCAGTCAATCCCTCAAAATTGATTTCAAAAACCGTCTGATATAGCTGTAAATAACTTGGTTAGGATGAGTGCGGGGTAAAACCCCTGGCTGGGGGCGCAGCCCCCAACCCCCTTTTCCTTCAATGTCCGAATCTATCCGAATATAGCTATAGCTTGAATTCATGAAGCGCCCCAGTTGGTTGGCAGTTTTAATCCTGCACCTTGGAACTCATGATCTATATTTTATTGACGGTTGGGAATGACGATGGGGGCAGGCAGTAAAATGGCATAGAAGCGTCAATGTGCCCTATGAACCTGACTCCGCCAACCATGTGGTTGATTTTGGGAATCTTCCTGATTGTGTTGGATCTCGTCATCCCCGATCCGCTCACCCTGGGGCTGGTGGCGGGCTTTTTGGCCTTGCTGGTCGCAGCCTTGGCTACTGTAATTCCCAACACTACGATTCAGATTTTGCTGTGGGTAGGGCTGTCGGGTTTGGGGGTCTGGGTGGTGCAACGACTTCAGCCCAAGATTCCTAGGATATCTTTGGAGTCCGATGAAGCAACGACGATGACAGAAATTCCGCCAAATCGCAGCGGGCGGGTACACTATGAGGGGGCATCATGGCGGGCGGTGTCGTGCAATCCTGATCAGGCGATCGCCCCAAAGCAACGGGTCCAGGTGGTCGGTCGAGAGGGAAACACATTGATTGTGTTTCCCCTAGAGTCGGAGTCGTTGCCAGGATCTTAATTATCGATGCCGGGTACTTCCTTGAGCAATTCTGGCGGCACCTTTTTGGGCACAACCCAAAGATAAAGCGTGTGTTCCCGCTGGGGTCCTTGCACCACTTCTACCTTGTCAGGCTTCCAGTCGTCCATATCAAAGTCGTGGGAAACAATGCGGGTGCCGGGCTTAAGCTGACGCAGTAGTTGGGGGCGCAGTTTAAGGTTAATGCGGGGCAAGAGGTACAGGGTGACCACTGTGGCATCGCTGAAGTCAGATTGAAAGAGATCCTGATTGACAAATTTGGCGCGATCGCCCACACCGGCTTTTTTAGCGTTTTCTTGGGCCTGGGTAACAAGTTCGGGATTGATTTCAACACCAGTCCCCCGCAGGGCACCAAACTTACTAACGGCGGTAATTACAATTCGACCATCACCGCTGCCGAGGTCGTAGTGGATATCACCTTTTTTGACCCCGGCCAATTTGAGCATGCGCTCTACGACGACATCGGGCGTGGGTACATAGGGTACGTCGGGAGAGCGCGGCGGGGTAGGCGTAGCTTGGGCTACTGGCTCTGGTACTGTTTCGGCCGCCGTTTCGGTGGTGGCAGGCTTAGAGTCCGCCGTGGCAGTTTGGGTTGACTCGGGCGCACAGCCAATGACAGCACTTGCACCAATCATCGTCAGCAAAATCAGCAGATAGTTCCGTAGCATAAAGGCTCATTGTTTGTTGCTTTTAGATTATGCCATTAGCGCTTCCAGTTCCCCACACTCTGGCGTAGAAGCCATGGCGGGAGCAGAAGAGCGGCGATCGCCCCCACGGAAAAACCATGCTTTTGGCAGTGTTGCCAGAGTTCAGCAGTAGCGTCAGTGGCACGTCCCTCCCACTTATCACCAAGCAGCATTAGGGTGAGGGCCCGTTGCTCTAGCCCCTGCTGTTGGTAGAGGAAGCGGTACTGCCGGGCAAGCTTGGCCCAGGCCCGCGGGGAGACGGTACGGCTGTTGGTGCCGAGGTATTTGCGCCAGTGGTATATAGTTTCAGGAATTTTGAGGGAAGGGCTACCCGTGGCGATCGCCCGCAGCCAAAACTCCACATCATGGAGGTCATCGCTACCATAGGTGACATCGTAGCCACCAATCTGTTGCCAAAGCGATCTTTTGATCGGGGTAGTGCCAATCAACTGCCAGTTCGTCCCTAGGGATAGGAAGCGGGATCGCAAACTCTCGGACAGAGTCACCGTGGCGGGACATACGACCCGACCCAATGTGGTGCCCTGATCTTGCCGCCGGTAGGCTCCGTAAAGAAAGCCAATTTCGGGGTGGGTGTCAAAGCCCCGGGCGATCGCACCTAGGGCATCGGGGGGCAGCAGGTCATCGGCGTCCAGCAAAACAATAACTTCCGAATTTGCGGCGGCAAAGCCATCATTTCGGGCAGCAGAGGTGCCACCATTACGTTCCCGCCAGATCATCCGAATATCGTTGCTGTTGGCTAAATTTTGACAGACTTGATTTGTACTTGGATCGGGAGAGGCGTCATTAACGATAATAAGTTCATCAGGCAAGCGAGTTTGCGATCGCACACTGGTGACGGCTTCCGTGATCAGTGCTCCTTCCCGGTAACAGGTAATCACAACAGCAATAGTGGTCACAATTTTAGGTTTTGTTACATCTTCATCATAAAGATTGCCATGAAAATAGCGCTCTGGAACTGTTTCATCCATCAGTCGGTTGCTGAGACAGAATTAACCCGCCGGTTACATTTAGCAGCGGCAAATTTAGGATGGAGTGCTTGGGAACTTTGCGAGCCGGAAAAAGCAAAGGAAGTACAACCGGATATCGTCCTGGTTCTTCATTTTCAAACACCAAAGTTAACGCCATTTCCCACCTATGGCTGCCTGTGGAATCCACCGCCATTTTTCGCCCAATTTGAGTCATTAAAAGGACTAAACGCACAGGTTTTACCGGCAATTTCCAGTTATGACCAATTTCTGTACGGGTCAGACAAAATTCGCACTTGGCTAGCTGAAGTTTTATTGACGAAAGTAGCAGCAATGCCTTCCCCCATGTTTTATCCCAGTTGCAATCTCAGCCGATATGCACCAAGCCCCCTGACTCAGCCAACGCTCACCTACATTGGCGTAAATTGGGATCGGCGGCGCTACCGGTCGCTTTTTATGGCATTGGATAGCCTTGACACCGTAGCCTTTTACGGTCCGCAAAAAGCTTGGAACTTCATCCATCATTCCTACCGGGGCAGCCTGCCCTTTGATGGCAAAGTGTATTAGAGACTTTGCACCACCACGGCGTAGGTTTGTGTTTACACCGTCCAGAGCACACGGAATTTGCGGTGCCTTCGATGCGAATTTTTGAGATTGTCGCCGCTGGTGCCGTAGCCATTTGTGGGGAACATCCTTTTATTCGTCAGTGGTTTGGCGACACGGTACTCTACGTCAATCCTGCGCAGAATGGACAAGATTTAGCCGCCGAAATTGATGATCATCTCGGTTGGATTTGCTCCCATCCCCGGCAGGCAAGGGAGATGGTATCCGCTGCCCAGGCAATTTTTAATCAACATTTATGTTTAGAAAAACTCCTCGCCGACCTAGTGCCGGAGCACCAAAATCTTTTAGTTAAAAAATACTTTTTGCCTGCCCATGCTGCCACCTCACCAACGACCTCCCCCGCGCCCCTTGCCACAATCATTCTGAATCAGGGTGCAGAACTAGATCTGACGACCCAAACCGATCCAAGAATTCAAATCATCAAAAGTAGCACCCTGTCGATCGCGATCGCCCAAACCATCACCCCCTACACCGCAATTTTCGCCGGAACCTGGCAGTTGTTTCCTAACCATTTCGCCATCCAAATCAACTATTTAGAGGAACATCCCGAAGCCGATATTATTTGCAGCGATGCCAATAGCATTCAGGGCCATGAGGGACTTCCCCTGCTCCAAACCTATTTAATTCGCACCCACACGCTCCAGAACTTAACCGCCGCTCTGCCCCCCGAATTGATTACCCCAGAGCAAATTCTGCAGGCGATCGCCCAGAACCTGTCCCTCCAATTCACCTACGACCTCACCGCCCAGCTCCACGGATCGGTGGATCGCCCTATCGCCCTCCGCCCGCCCCTGCTCCTGCCCGAGCGCTTGCCTAACTCCCGGCTTCGCAACCTATACCTCAGGCTCTCCGGCGGCGGCGCGAGCAATTCCAACCCCAATGCGATCGCCCGGATGCTGATTGCCCTGCGAGACCTCCTTAGCAACCACAATATTACTTAAAAAGTCTTCAGAATTTTTCATATTCAGCCCCCATTAGCTGACAGGAATAACGTTTATGAATTGCCCATTATTTCGTTAAGAAGGTATTAAGAAGTCCTGCGGAAGCACCAGCTAGACTCGCACAGAATGATAATGTGAACATAGGCCCTATGGCTGAGATCTCATTAAGGAGAGATGCGATGAAACTGGTTATTCAAGGTAAAAACATTGACATCACCGATGCAATTCGTGAATATGTCGCTCAAAAAATTGAAAAAGCTGTCAGTCATTTTCAAGCCCTGACTACGGAAATTGATGTACATCTGTCGGTTGCCCGCAATCCTCGGATCACTGCTAGTCAAGCTGCGGAAGTCACCATTTATGCCAATGGTGCGGTGATTCGTGCCGAGGAGAGCAGTGAGAGCCTGTACGCCAGTATTGATCTGGTTGCCGACAAAATCGCCCGCAAGCTGCGCAAATTCAAAGAGCGTAAAAACCAACGCCAAGCCACCAAAACCGCGATCGCTGTCACAGGACAGCCCCCCATCGAAACCCCCAATGTCAATCGCGTGCCCGAAATTAGCGATCGCGTCGTGCGCCGGAAATACTTTGCCATGGTGCCCATGACAATTCCCGAAGCCCTAGAGCAGTTGGAGTTGATCGACCACGACTTCTATGTTTTCCGCAATGGTGATACTGGTGAAATCAATGTCGTCTACGAACGCAACCACGGCGGCTATGGCGTCATTCAACCCCACGAGAACGGCTCTGCCCGCCATTGAGGAGGCTTTATTTTGAACTATAGCTGTAAATAACTTGGTTAGGACGGGGTGAGGGGTGAAACCCCTGGCTGGGGGCACAGCCCCCCTTTTCTTTCGATGTCCGAACCTACCCGAATATAGCTATAAAATCCGGATCAAAATTCGAGCTAAAAAATCCCCCACGTCACAATGACGTGGGGGATTCAATATCAAGATATTAGATAACTAGAACCCTAGAAAGGGAAGTACAACTGATCGGGAAACAAGACATTGGCTTCAATCAAAATTGCGGCCGTAATCCCCATCCAAACCGTAGCCAGCACTGGCGCGGTTGAAATAAACTTAATAAAACCTTCCATGAATCTGCTCCTAATTAACTTCCAGAACGTATCTAGCGGGGCGAAACCGTGACTTCGTTTTCTGGCACAGTCAATTGACCGCCAGTCAGCTCCTTTACCGCAGCCAATGGCCACAGGAAGCCAGACAACATAAACTTTGTCGCCAAAGCCACATCCAAAATAATTTCCTTTTCGTAGGCGGTTTCAGCATTTTGGTGGATGGCCCGCAGGTAGTCGCGTCCAACCCAGCCGATCCAACCAGCAATATACAAAAACAACAGGCTAGGAATCAAAAATTCACCAGCATGATCCCAACGACCGTCGGAAATCAGATGGGGTAAGCCATCTTCGCCACAGAGCAAATTGGTGCTGGCATAGCGCGCAAAACGCTCCTTAGTGCTGGCAATTTTGCCCTCAAGATATTTGGCAGGTTCACTTCCCGGGGCGTATTGCTCCAAACGGGTTTGATAACCACTGACTTCGGTATCCAAACGGCTCTGAAAAGCTTCAGACTGACTACAGGGAACTAGGGCATTAAACGAAAATTCGGCCGCTGCCACTGGGGCTGTGGAAATTTGCACGCCCACCCAGAGGCACAGGGCCATAAAAAATACGAGGACTCTTTGCATAGTCTGACCTTTTGAAAGAATAAAGATGAGAGATTTAAGTGCAAAACTTGGTGCTTCATCATATCGCTGGCGCGATCGCTTGGTAAAGCAAAGTTTATAAGCTGTAAACTTACTTCAAATCACCTTTAATGGGGTTCGCTAGGCTGCTGGTCACGGTAACGGCGCATATCCGCCACAAATCGGGCAAACAAATAATCTGCATCGTGGGGGCCAGGGCTGGCTTCGGGGTGATATTGCACCGAAAAGATTGGCAATTTGAGGTGCTCTAGTCCCGCCACGGTGCGGTCATTTAAGTTGACGTGGGTGATGGCCACCGTGGGGTCATCGATGGAGTCGCCGCTCAGGGCAAAGCCATGGTTTTGGCTGGTAATCTCCACCCGGCGATCGCCCCGTTGGTTTTGGGCCGGCTGGTTTAGACCCCGATGCCCAAACTTAAGCTTATAGGTATCTCCCCCCAGGGTCAGCCCCAAAATCTGGTGCCCCAAACAAATACCAAACATTGGCTTCTCGGCCGCTAGGAGTTGACCTGTGGTCTCAATCGCCACCGTCACCGCCGCCGGATCCCCCGGCCCATTAGACAGGAAAATTCCATCCGGCTCCATATCTAAAATCAGTTCCGCTGGGGTGTCGGCCGGCACCACCGTAATCCGGCAGCCATAGCTGGCTAGTCGCCGCAGGATGTTTCGTTTGACACCAAAGTCTAGGGCTACCACATGGAGCGGAGCTTCAACGGGGCGATCGCCTGCCACTTCCGGGCTAAACTCCCATCGGGGCGGGGTCGGCTCCTGCCACTCATAGATCCGGGGCGTAGTGACCTGACAGGCCAGGTTTTGCCCCTGCATCGACGGCGCTGCCAAAATCTGAGCGCGCAGGGCATCCGGATCGAGAATTTCGGTGGAAATAGCCCCATTCATGGCCCCAAGAGAACGTAGTTTCCGGGTCAGGGCGCGGGTGTCAATGCCCGTAATTCCTAATACATGGTGGGCCTTAAGATAATCTGGTAACGACTGCCGCGATCGCCAACTACTGGGCGTGTGGGTAACATTGCGCACCACTATCCCCCGCACCTGGGGGTGATCGGACTCGTCATCCTCAGGATTAATGCCCGTATTCCCCAGTTCTGGACAGGTAAACGTTACAATCTGACCGTTGTAGCTAGGATCGGTTAGCACCTCCTGATAGCCGGTCATGCCCGTATTAAACACCACTTCACCGATTGCCGTGCCGGTAGCCCCAAACCCATAGCCATGGAACACACTGCCATCGGCTAACATCAGCACCGCCGCCTGTTTGCTTGCCATAATCTCCGCGCCAACTCCGTGATCCATCGGCAGAAGCGCCGTATGCTTCTCCCGATTGTTACTGTAGAGTTTATGCTACAGCGGCGACGCCCACTGCAACTGCTTAGGCAGAACAGTAAATCTTTGACATCTTTGCCCCTTTAATCCTTAAAATGCGTCAGCGACCTGCTAGGGCGCAAGGGAAATTCATGGCAGGCTATACCCTAATTTTGGCCGTATTAATTTTGGGTGGCATTATTGCCACGTTGGGCGATCGCATCGGCTCCAAGGTCGGCAAGGCGCGGCTGACCATTTTTAAGTTGCGTCCCCGCCACACTGCCACCCTCATTACCATCGTCACGGGCGGGCTGATTGCGGCTAGCACCCTCGGCATTCTCCTAGCCAGCAGTAGTCAACTCCAGGACGGGCTGTTTCGCCTCGAGAGCATCCGCGCGGAACTCGAAGATGCCCAGCAGCAGCGGCAGACAACTGAAACCCAACTGCAAACCGCTAAATCTAATCAGGCCAGTGCCCAGCTGCGCCTAGATCGGATCAACCGCTCCCTCGCCCAGTCCCTAATTCGCCAAAGTGAAACCCAAGCCCAACTCAAGGAACTAGAACGCCAATTTGATAGCGCCAAAGCCGAACTGTCCTCCGCCGCCACCCAGGAACGGCAATTACGCGATCGCATTGACACCCTTAACCAAGAGCAAAACCGTCTCCAGCAGCAGCAGGGGCAACTCCAATCGGACCTCGACCGTATCGGCACCGAACGCGCCAACCTGCGGCAAAAGGTTAGGGAATCCGAGCAGGCACTGCAAAAAATTGAACAGCAGCGCACTACCCTACGTGAGGAAGTAGCCAGCCTCGAAGAAAGCCGCGACCAATTGGCCGTCAGTATCCAAGCGCTGCGACGGGGAAATGTGGCCATTTTTTCCGAGCAAATTCTCTCCCTTGGGGTCATTCGTCCGGGATTAAGCCGCGCCAATCAAAGGGCGGCGATCCAGCAACTTATCCAGCAGGCAGAGCGATCTGCCCGGGAACTCCTCGACTTTTTACCCGGCCAGCAGCCCCCCAACAACATCCTCCAATTAACCGATGCCCAAACCAATCGACTCCTAGAGCAAATGCGCGATGGCCGCAGCTATGTGATTCGGATTCTTTCGGCCGGAATTACATCCGTCGGGAGACCGCCATTTTTGTCACCGTTGACATTACCCCCAACCGTCAGATCTTCGAGCAGGGCCAGGTGATTGCTTCCCTGACCTTTCGTCCTGAACTCACCCTAGCCGAGTTGGAAGCTCGCATTGAGCAGCTCTTCTCCCTGGCCAATTTCCGGGCTCGCCGGGAAGGGGTGCTGTTCGATCCCCTCACGGGCAAGGTGGGCACCTTTTCCCCCGCCGCCCTAACTAATTTATTGCAGTCCGTCAGTCGGCTGCAAACCAGCTATGAAATTCAAGCGGTCACTAAAACCTCAATTTTCACCGGCAGTCCCCTGACCCTGGAGTTGGTTGTCCGTCAAGGTACTGTGGAATTGGGTCGTTTTAGTTGAGAGCCGCCCGGGGAACCGCCGCCGCATTGGTCACAGGAGGTGATCCCGGGGCAGCAGCGGCGGAACGCCTAACCGGAATCGCTTAACCGCAGGCGGGAACCATGGAACCCCGCGCATCCCTTGGGGAATCCCTGCTGGGAATCGGGGAACCGGGGTCGGGAACCACCGAATGCCCCGCATTCACAAGAGAGTGCTGACCTGGAATCGGAGATCTATAGGCTGGAATTATAGAACGCCGCACTGGAATCGCCCAACCGCAGGCGGAAGCCCCTCCCGACCCGGTTTTGCCGCCCATGACATTTCAATCAAGACCATTTCAACCCAGACCATCAGCCAATACCAAAGGTGCGCTTGGACCTCAGGAGATAGTTGCGCCGATCCTCCAAGCCATTGAATCCGCCGTTAATCCGCCGGGTAATGGTGGTCAGGTCATCGCGATCGGCGAGGGGGTTGAGGCGTTCTCGCTCCCAGAACCAACCAGCACTGAGGGCGGCCAGGTCAAAGTCGGCGAGGCGCTGGGGCGCGCGAATTAGGTCAACGCCCAGGGCGCGGCCACAATCGGCATAGTTGTACCGTCCCGTAACTTGGATCAGCCCCCGACCTTTGAAGCGGCGGCCATCGCCCGGCTCGGTGTTGCCGAGATCCCGGCGAAACTCGTAGGCGCTGCCGGAGGCGTATTCTTCATTGGTGCGAAAGCCATCACTTTCGTGGGCAATTTGGGCTAAAAAGTGGCACTTCCGCAGGGGCGTAGTGATGTCGTAGCGGTCGAGGGTGAGGTTGAGGTGGGGCAGCAGGGCTTCAAGGCGACCCAAGGGGCTACTGGCGGCGATCGCCCGTAATTGACTCAGGGTCAGGTGGGTTGGGGTGGACGGGAACAAGCCCCGATAGGGAATCTGGTTGGGGGGGCGGGCGGGCGAAGCGGTTTGAGGCGGCGAATGAGGTCATCGACCGTGCCCATCGAGGGGATGGATGTCGTCGGTAATGTCGGGGATGAGGGTGCCGAGGACTTGGGCAGCTTGCTGGCGAGCTTGGGGCAGGTTGGCGGTGGGGAATAGCCCCTCATAGGGGGCCCGCTGGTCGGGGCGCTCCGGCAGATGGCGGAGGGAACGAATCAGGCTATCGGTGATTTGGTCAATGACGGGATTGTCGCTGCGGGGAAGTTGGCGGGTGATTACCGTTGCCGCTTGGGTGCGCCACGATGGCAAATCAGCGGGGGGGAACAGTCCGCTGTAGGGGGGTCTCT
>JAAUUH010000178.1 GCA_012031145.1 Oscillatoriales cyanobacterium SM2_2_1
ATATAATTGCTAAGGTCGGATTCTTAACGATCACTCGCCGCTCTCTAGATTTAGCCATTCGGGTTAGCACTTTATTTTTCACTGTGGTCTATAGTACTAATTTATTTTGTTAACGACGGCTCCAGAAGAAATTACCGCCGGTCTTGAAGATCTGCTGAAGCCCCTCCGCCGCTTCCATTTGCCTGTGACGGAAATTGCCCTGACTCTCACTCTGTCTCTACGGTTTATTCCCCTAGTTTTGGAGGAAGTCCAGAATCTGGTACGATCGGTCACTACCCGGGCGATTAATTGGAAAAAGTTGGGGATGAAAAAGAGTTTACAAATTTGGCTGTTGGTGGCGGAAAGATTACTAGAAAATCTATTGATGCGATCGGCACAGATTGCTAGTGCCATGACTGTCCGGGGGTTCACCAGCCCAGATCAACACCAAATGCAGTGGCATCAACTGAAGCTCCGCCGGGGCGATTGGATTGCCGGGATTTGTCTATTGATATTTTGGGGTCTGCGGATTTTGTATGGTAACTTTGCAATTTAGAGTTACCATGAGTTGCCATAGTTGTTACTGAATAAGTATTCAGGACTTCCGCACAGACTCTAGGTGTCGGTTTCGGCCTTGCCCACCTTGCCCCTGCTAACAGTGGATAAAACCTTATTTTGCGTAAGTCCTAGTGTTATTACACAGGGTGGGATCAGACTTGGAAATTTAATCTTAATCAGGAATGGTGTAATTAATGAGTGGTGAGGTGCAGACCTTGATTAGTGTGATTATGGGCAGTGATTCCGATTTGCCCACCATGGCGGGGGCGATCGCTATTTGTGAAGAATTTGGGGTGATCCCAGAAGTTGCTATTATTTCTGCCCACCGGACTCCCGAAATTATGGTAGATTTTGCCCAGAATGCCCACTTGAAGGGAATTAAAGTGATTATTGCCGGGGCGGGAGGGGCAGCGCATCTACCGGGGATGGTGGCAGCTTTAACGCCTTTGCCTGTGATTGGGGTTCCCGTGGCAAGTCGACATTTACAGGGGTTGGATTCTTTATACTCGATCGTGCAGATGCCCGCCGGGATTCCGGTGGCGACGGTGGCGATCGGCAATGCCAAGAATGCCGGACTGTTAGCGGTACAAATTCTCGCTAGCCATCAGCCCGACTTGCTCAAGAAAGTGCAGCAATATCGGCAAGAATTGAACAACCTGGTGATGGACAAACAAGCTAGGTTAGATGAGATAGGCTATCGACAATATCTTGCAGAATCCTGAAGACGCGACATGACAGAAGCTACTCAAATCCGCCCTGCTGCCAAGCCCACCGCCCTGACGATTCACTATCAGGTGGCAATGCCGCAGCCTGAAACCCACCTGTTTGAAATCACGCTCCAGATTAAAGGCTGGCAAGCAGACGTACTGGATTTGAAAATGCCCGTCTGGACACCTGGATCGTACCTGGTGCGAGAATATGCCAGACACCTTCAGGATTTCACAGTGGAAGCAACCGATTCCACTAAGTCGCTGTCCTGGCAAAAGCAAAGCAAAAACCACTGGCAGGTCAACACGGCAGGCACGGCAGACATTACTGTGCGCTACCGCTTTTGCGAATGAGCTATCGGTGCGAACCAATCACCTGGATGCGACGCACGGTTACTTCAACCCAGCGGCAACCTGTTTCTATCTACCAGGGTTTGAGCATAGACCGATTCAAGTTACTATCATTCCGCCCAGATCTGATGGCTAGGTTCCACACCCCTTCCCGCTGCTTCTGGGAAAAATTCTTTCCTTGCGGCTGACTTTGACACGCTGGTAGACAGTCCCTTTGAGGTGGGCAAACAGCAGGTGTATGAGTTTGAGGTGCTGGGCAAACCCCACGCGATCGCCATTTGGGGACAGGCAACGCCGAGCCAGAGCAAATCATTGAAGATACGCGCAAAATCATTCAGGTCGAGGCAGATCTGTTTGAAGGATTGCCTTACGATCGCTACCTCTTCCTCCTCCACCTCTCGGCTCAGGGCTTCGGCGGACTGGAACACAAAGATTCCTGCTCACTTAACTATCCTCGTCTGGGCTTCCGATCGCCCGAACGATACAATCGCTTCATGCAGTTGGTCGCCCACGAATTCTTTCACCTGTGGAACGTCAAGCGCATTCGCCCCAAAGCGCTAGAAGTGTTTGACTACGAGGCAGAAAACTACACCCCTTCCCTCTGGTTTAGCGAAGGCACCACCAGCTATTACGATCGCCTCCTCCCCCCTTCGAGCAGGCATTTACGATGTTCCTTCTTCATAAAGGAATTGAGCAAAGGCATTACCCGATTCCTGCAAACTCCTGGTCGTCTGGTGCAGCCTTTAGGTGAATCGAGCTTTGATGCCTGGATTAAGCTCTACCGCCGCGATGCCCACAGCGACAATGTGCAAATTTCCTATTACCTCAAGGGTGAAATGGTATCGCTGCTGCTGGATTTGATCATTCGGGCAAAGCATGGGAATGGGCGATCGCTCGACCAGGTGATGCGCCAAATGTGGACTCAGTTTGGCAAATCTGAAACGGGCTTCACTCCTGAGCAACTTCAGTCTGTGATCGAAGCGGTTGCCGAAACCGACCTATCTGACTTCTTCCATCACTTCCTCAACACCACAGAGGAGCTTCCGTTTAATCAATACCTGGAACCCTTTGGGCTAAAACTTGTAGCCGAAGGCGAAGACGAACAGCCGCCCTTCTTGGGAATGACCGTAAAGACAGAAGCCGGACGAGAAATGATCAAGTTTGTCGAAGCAGGCTCCCCGGCGCAGCAGGCAGGCATCGATCCGGGAGATGAACTGTTGGCGATTGATGGCTTGCGGGTAACGGCCGAGCAACTGGGCGATCGCCTCAAAGACTATCAGCCCAACCAGGTGGTTCACCTCACCTTCTTCCACCAAGATGAACTGAAAACGCACCCCGTTCGGCTTGCTGCCCCCCGCCCTTCGCGCTATCAGGTCAGGGCGATCGAAAATCCCTCAAAGGTACAGCAAGACAACTTTTTGGGCTGGCTCGGTGCCTCTTTGAAGGACATCTGAGGAGAGCCAGATCTGGCTCTCCTTAGCTTTGCCCAAATGCTAGGACTTGAGCCGCACTCAGGTCAAACCCAGGAATTACGGTTGACTTGATTGGGTTATCGCCTGTGTAAACAGTATCTTCATATTGCCATTCACCCAGAGGCACAGGGTTATCTGCTGCATTTCTGGGTCGATGATCCAATATTCTGTTATTTCCCGTGCCGCATACTCCGTGCGCTTGTGGCGATAGTCACGATCGCGGTTCTCCGTTCCAGGTGACACCACTTCAACGACCAGAGCAGGCGAAGGCATATCGCGGGTTAGCGTTGCCCGCCTTGCTTCAAC
>JAAUUH010000057.1 GCA_012031145.1 Oscillatoriales cyanobacterium SM2_2_1
CCCACTCCTAGGATGCGCGATCGCTCCTCCCCCGCCTCCCGCCAGCGCAGCGCAATCATGGGTTCTCCCGATGCTTCCCTACTGCGAATCTTCTCAATAAAAAAGTCCTCTAAACTCTGGCGAGATAGGCGCATCTCCACCAACGTCGCCCCCTGGGACACCAAAAGTGCCAGAAACGCCTGGGGATCTCCCTGTAACTGCCCATGCCACAAAGGGGGCTCCGCCCGAAACTGCTCCAACTGGGATGCCAATATCTCCAAGTCACCGCCACGACCACTCACCTGATAGGTGTGATCGGTTCCCAAAAGTTCATTCAGTGTTCCTAGGGCAATCAATTCCCCCCGGTTGAGAATCCCCACCCGATCGCAGATCACCTCGGCGTCTGAAAGAATATGGCTATTGAAAAAAACTGTTTTGTTTTGCTTTTTTAGCAACAAAATAATCTCACGCACCTGGTACCGACCCACCGGATCTAACCCCGACATTGGCTCATCCAAAAACACAATGGCAGGATCATTCAATAAACTTTGGGCAATGCCAATCCGCTGCACCATCCCCTTGGAGTATTCCCGCAACTGCTTCCGGCGCGCCACCGACTGCGGCAAGCCCACCAAATCCAGCAAATCCGCAATCCGCTGCCGCCGGCGACTCAGCCCCATGCCAAAAATACTAGCCACAAAATCCAACAGTTCCCACCCCGTTAGATAGTCGTAGTAATAGGCGTTTTCTGGTAAGTAGCCAATGAACTGCTTGGCGGCGCGATCGCCCAGGCGATGGCCTAAAATTGTTCCCCCACCCGACGTCGTGGCACAATTCCTAGCAACAGCTTCAGCAGAGTTGTCTTTCCTGCCCCATTGGGCCCGAGCAACCCAAACGTCTCGCCCGTCAGAATCGTCAGCGAGCAGTCATGGAGCGGTGTCAGCTTTTGATTCAACCAAAAACCTGACCGATAGGTCTTAGTTAAATGATTGGCGGCGATCGCCACATGTTCTTGAGTCATAACCACGGCACACAAGAAATTGTCACCATTGTATGGCACAGCGATTCACGGGTATGCTAGGTGCAGAAAAGTTGCTATTCCTCCATGCGTAATATCTTCCTGCTGCCAGTCACCCTCACCGAAAAAGAGCGATTCACAGGATCTTGGGAATACCTTCTCGATAATATTCCCGAGCTAGGGCAGCAGTTGGTCGACCAAATCATGGCGATCGTCGACAAGCCCCCTGTCCACTTTGAAGGGATCTGCGCCTACGCGGGCAGCCCCGACGATAAGACCCTGCCCGATCTCGTCCTCGAATGTCGGGAATGTGACATCTTTTGTGAAAACAAGCTGGAAAGCAACCTTGATCGCCACCACATTATCGAACTGGTTGAACTTGCTGCCACCCGTCCTCGTCCTACCTATTGTCTTCTGATCACCAACAGCCTCTGTCAAATTGAACCTGAAGTTCTAGAGCGCGCCGCCCAGAGCGACTATTACCTTTCCCCCTCCGACCCCCCCTATTTCTGCTGGCAGGATTTCTACACCATTATCGCCAACCGGCCCGAGCGCCTAGCCCAAGAATTCGCGGAATATATGGAAACCCTCGATATGCGCCCTTGGGAGCAGCTTCAGTGGGGCAACCTCTTCTTAAACAGCAAAACCGCTGCCCGCTTCGGACTGCAATGGGTTCTCACCAAGGAGTATTTTGAGGCCATGGGAGCCAAATGCCGCCAAAGTGGCAACAGTTCCCTAGAGGTCTCCTATCCCGTACCGTGGTTACAACTGTTTTACCTCTACACCTGCCGCTCCGTCCAAAACACGCCCCTCAAAATTTCGGGCCCCTACCTAGTTGCCTCGCTCTGGGTCAAGGGCGATCAACAAGAGGTTATTCGGGCATTCCGTGGACTATACGCAGAACTAACCAACCACGAGCAGGGTTATAGCGTTGAAGTCCACACCAGCGTTTCCGGTGCACTCTGGACCTCCAAAGACGAAGCTCGCCCCAAATTGGTTGCCACCTACTACACCGAACTCAACCAAATTGTCGCCGACAGCCTCGAGCAGATGCAGCAAAATCTCCTTAACTTTGCCAAGATGGTCTATATCCACGGACAGTGCATTGCTGGCTAAGCTAAACTGAAGTTAACAGTTCTTAATGAAGCTTTATTTCCATGCCGGCAGCCCCTAAAAGCCAAAACCTCGGCCCTTGGTACCAAATCCGCGAACCCCTATGGCAAGGTTCAGAAGTTGAGATTCGCCGTGGCGTGCCCTTCACCCTATTGTCTCCCTACTGGCAAATGTTCCTCCTTGGGGATGGAGCGCCCACTCGCCACCTCCAACTACTTACGCAATCCGAGATTGTTGTCGATGTGATCGCCATGACCCCCATCGCCACTGATGACGACCTAGCTCCGCCTGAAATAGCTCTCATTCCGACGCCGCGTATCCGCCGTCAGATATGGCTTCGCTCCGCCAGCACGGGGGAGATTTTCTCCCATGCCACTTCTTGGTGGTCGACCGCCCAAATGACTGCCCATCTCAAGGATCCCTCACTCCCGATCTGGAAAAGTTTGCACCAAAAACACACCGAGCTATATCGCGATCTCAAGGGTTTATACCAGGGAACTTGTCCCCAGTTGGATTCCACCTTTGGTATCAACAATATTCCCAGTGTCTATTGGGGGCGTCATTACCTCCTGTGGCATGGCGGCACTCCGCTAACCTTAATCTATGAGATCTATGGTCCTAACCTAGGTCGATACTTGGGCCCCAGCAGTTTGGATGCCTAAACCGACCAACTCACTGCTCAGTTCCCATAACTTTTGCACTTTATTTTCGGCGATCGCCCCGGCAAAAATTGGCTGCACAAATGCTTGCCGTTCCTGCTGCTGGCGATTACCCCAACTCCAGTGCACCCCCGACTCTTGAAACTGCGGCTCCGTAACGACCATCGCCACCCGCTTCCCCGCCAGGGCTTGGGACACATAACCACCCGTGACATTCTTCTGAAACCAAGGAAAGATCTTTTGGAACAGCGGGTAGTGGTTTCGAAAGAGGGGGGAGTCGGCCACACAGCCCGGGTACAGGGAACTAAAAGTAATTCCCGTCTCACTATGGAACCGACGATGCAACTCCCTTACCGTTAACATGTTGCAGAGTTTACTGTCCTTGTAGGCCTTACCCGGCTTAAAGGGTTTGCCATCAACCATGGCGATCGGTTCTTTAAAGCCCGCCGCCATCCCCGCTAGATCTCCAAGGTCAGGCGGAGCCGGAATGGGAATCTTGCCACCCAGTTCCTCTCGATTGGCCGTCACTGTGCCAAGAAAAACCACCCGCCGCTGGGCATAGGAAGAGGCTTGGAGATCGGGGAGGAGCAGATTCACCAGCAGAAAATGCCCTAAATGGTTGACCGCCACATTGATCTCATAGCCCTCAGCGCTGCGCTGGGGTTCCTTGAGCAGCGGCAAATAGATCGCCGCATTACACACCAAAGCATCGATGGAGCGCCCCAGTCCCCGCACTTGGGTAACGAAATGACGTACCTGCTGTAGGGAAGCCAAATCTAGGAGGGCTATGGTGTAGCCCTTTGGGTCAAAGGAGAGGGATTGGGCAGCCTGTTCGGCCTTGCCGCGATCGCGACAAGCCATAATCACGTGACAGCCGCACTGAATCAGGGATTGGGTCGCATAGAGCCCCACACCAGAGGAGGCCCCCGTCACAATCACGGTTGGATTGGTTAAGTTCGCATTCATAGGCGCTGTCAACCGGCCTAGGCATCAAAATAAAAACGGTCAACAAGCAGGGCAATCACGGTCGAAAATACGGTGATTGCTAAACCAATTAGGACACTCTGGCCGCGCATGACGCTAACACAAGCAACTGAACCAGCACCGATCGCGGCAGTAACGGCAGCAGCCACAGGATCCTTGGCGGAATTACGGTTTATCATAAATTTTTCTTTTATAGAGAATGTGAAAGTTCCCATAACCATAGCAACACCCCTGAATCGTCGTCTTAGTTCTCAACATTTCTTAGATAAACGCCCACTTCGGCGTAACATTCATTCATCAACGGGCTACGAACTGTTGGAGGGGCGGTGGGAATTTCAATGGGCTAAGCTATACTACTAGGGAAAAATTAAGTACTGAGGGAGTAATCCGCGAATGTCATCTGCCTACTCTGTTACAGACGCTAGCTTTGAGCAGGAAGTCTTATCTAGTGAGCTGCCTGTGTTGGTTGATTTTTGGGCTCCGTGGTGCGGACCTTGCCGGATGGTAGCTCCTGTGGTGGAAGAGGTTGCCGCGCAGTATGAAGGGCAGATCAAGGTCGTTAAGCTCAATACCGATGAAAACCCCGGGGTTGCCAGTCAGTTTGGCATTCGCAGCATTCCCACACTAATGTTATTTAAGGGCGGACAACGGGTAGATGTGGTAGTTGGTGCAGTACCAAAGGCAGCCCTAGCTAAAGCGATTGAGGGTGTTTTGCACAGCGGGGACTAGGTGCTTGGCAAATGGACGAATCGTTGAAATTCTCTCGGCTGAAGAGGTGCGGCGGACAGTTAATCGCCTTTCCTCCCAAGTCATTGAAGCAGCGCCAGACCTGACCTCAATCATTTTGCTGGGCATTCCTACGCGTGGGGTGCCCCTATCTTTATTGATTGCCCAACGGATTCTGGAGCTAGAGCAAGTCCCGGTGGCAGTGGGGGCGATTGATATTACCTTTTACCGCGATGACCTAGATCAAATTGGCCTGCGGGCACCGGGTAAGACAGATATTCCGGTGGATCTGACTGGCCGGCTCGTGTTTCTGATTGATGACGTGATTTACAGTGGCAGGACGGTGGGTGCGGCCCTGAGTGCACTGCAGGAATATGGACGCCCACGGGCAGTGCGCTTGCTGACGCTGGTTGATCGGGGGCACCGAGAACTGCCGATTCACCCTGACTTGGTGGGTAAGGTGCTGCCCACCTCGCGAGATGAGAAGGTGAAGGTCTATTTGCAGTCTGCGGATGGTCGCGATGGAGTGGAGCTGATCCGTCCTCTGTGACAGTTGAGGGAACGCTTCAGGGTTTGACGGCGGTTAGCAACTGAGAAAGATTCGCATAAGCATTACAATGAAAATTAATTGACTCTAGCGGCTTGGCATGGAACGTAAAGCGAATATCTTGGAGCTTGAGGGGGTAAGGAAAAAGTTCGGTCGCCAGTGGGTTGTCGATGGTATTAGCCTCTCAGTTAAGGATGGAGAACTCCTGACGCTCCTTGGCCCCTCCGGTTGTGGCAAAACCACCCTGTTGCGCCTGATTGCCGGCTTTGAAACTCTCGACGGCGGCAGCATTGTGATGGGCGATCGCCAGATTTCTTCCCTAGATTGCCACACCCCTCCCGAAGCCCGAACCATTGGCATGGTATTCCAAGACTACGCCCTTTTTCCCCACCTGACGGTCTGGCAAAATGTATCCTTTGGATTGCAAAAATATTCGCGTTCCCAGCAGCAAACCCTAACCACCGAGGCGATCGCCCTAGTTGGGCTCAGCGGTTTAGAAAAGCGCTATCCCCATCAACTTTCCGGCGGGCAGCAACAACGCATTGCCCTAGCCCGAGCCCTAGCGCCCCGCCCACCACTGATTTTGCTGGATGAGCCCCTGAGTAACCTAGACGTTCAAGTGCGGCTGCGGTTGCGGTACGAATTGCGCCATATTCTCAAAAAGGCAGGAATTGCGGCGATTTTTGTTACCCATGATCAGGAAGAAGCGCTATCAATCTCTGACCACGTAGCAGTACTCAATCAGGGCAAACTGGAGCAGTGGGATATGCCAGAGCAAATCTATCGGGCTCCGCGATCGCGCTTTGTCGCTGAGTTTGTGACCCAAGCCAACTTTCTCACTGCCCGGAGAAGTGCGGACGGTTGGATTACGGAACTGGGACTCTTACCCGTCCACCCCACGTCCGCAATCTCTGCACCGGAGTCCGACCCCCAACAGTGGGAGATATCCATTCGCCCTGAAGAATTCCACCTGCGCAGCGCCACCGAACCCAGCGACTTTGTGGTGTGTGATCGCGCTTTTTTAGGACGAGATTTTCTATATTCTTTTCGTACCCCATCGGGTCAAGAGCTCACCGCTCGTAGTAGCGAAGAGATTGCCATTGGCAGTGCAATCGCCGTTTCCGTTTTGGCAGAGCGCGTTCAGAGTTTCCCAAAAACTTCGTCATAGACGTAGGGGCGCGGAGATCCCATGATATTGTGTTAAAGCACTACCGCTATTCCGATTGAGAGGGTTCTCTTGACGCAGTCAATTAACCTACCCAAGTTAGATGATTTCTTGCAAGAACTGGCCACGATTCAGCAACAAAGTTCTAAGCGAATTGCCATTCTCGGCAGCAGGCATGTGCCGCTGACCCATCAGCATCTCATCGAAATCTTAAGCTACGCCCTTACCCAAGCTGGCAATCGCATCATCACCTCGGGAGCTACGGGTATAAACCTTGCTGTGATTCGTGGGGCCATGCGAGCCGACCCAAACTTATTGACTGTGATTTTGCCCCAAAGCCTTGCACGTCAGTCCCATGAATCGCGCGATCAGCTAGAAAACGTCGTTCACCTGATCGAACACAGTGAGCACGATCATCTTTCTTTGGCTGAGGCCAGCGCGCTCTGCAATCAAGAAATCATTAGTAAGTGTCAGCAATTGATCTGTTTTGCATTCCATGACAGTCATACACTTTTACACACCTGCGAAGAAGCGGAAGAACAGCGGAAAGTCGTCACTCTATTTTATTTTGACTAATTTTTTCGAACAATTTCTTTTGTCTGAATTGTTTTAGCTGCTCCTTAACGCGGAACAACTTCTAGATATCCCCTAGGAGACTGCGATCATGATTTCAGCCTAAAGAAAGCCGTTATTGGCAGCGATTGTTATTTTGAGCTTTCCGGTTCCAAGGAATGTTTCGCCAGTTGGGGGTGACATTAATAAGCTGAATGACAACAGAGATGGATGGATTGATGGATTGAGAACAATCTTCGAGCGTCAAAGTCAGCAAAAGTATCACATTCACTCATCTGACATATTGGAGCTTCTTTTTTTGCTTGTCCAGTTATTTCAAACCAGTCATTTCAAACAGAGGAGAATTCCTAGGATGGTCTGTAACTTGCCCAACTTCATTGGTTAGGACGGGGTGCAGGGGTGAAACCCCTGGCTGGGCGCAGCCCCCCTTTTCTTTTGATATCCGAACCTACCCGAATATAGCTATATAGCTATTTCAGATTCATTTGAGACAATCTCGCCCTCACCCCCGCCCCTCTCCCATAAAGGGCGAGGGGAGTAATAGTACTCAAAACAACTATAATTGTGTCGCTCTTAATTAAATTGACTATATGTGCCAAATCTGCAAGTCCTACCCAACAATCTTCAAGGGAACTACATCTTACTTCAGCCTGTTCCGGGTCAAAAAATCTATAAACCCCAAAAGGGCAGTTAAAATTATTGGGCGATCGCATTAATTTAATCGAAGTAACCCTCAAAGGCTGCTTCCCCATCTGGGATGGTGCAAAAAATCCCCTGGCAGATGGACCACTCTAACGAAGTGGCTATTCCTAGCAACACAAGCATTGAAATTCCATTCGCAAACGCTCGCCAAACTTGCAAGAGTAGGGTTTCAGTCCATTAATTTGCTTCGTCGGCAGGGAGTAGAGTTTATCATCATCCTGCACTACTTCACAGTTCATTCATAGTATTTTATAGTCATTCTAAATGGCTATGAGACAGTTTGAATCCTTTGAAATACCACCTGAAGCAGGTTGGATTGTCTCGTTTTTGTTTGAAATGACTATAGGTTGCAACTCCCATCGGATCAGGTCACATATTCATCAATGATGTTGTAAATTGCTTGCACTAGTGCTGGATCAAAGGTCAACTGAAGGCTGCCTGTTCCAGGGTTTTTCATGATTATATTCTCTAGGTCTTTAGGTTTGAAACGCAACATATCGGTATCAGTATTGATGTCAATCTTGAAGTTATCACCATCAACTCGAATAGAGACAACATCGTCTAGTGAGATTTGATATGTGGCGGTTATTAAGTATTTAAGCCTCCCTGAGGTGTTAATGATTTCATTAATTTTTTCTCTGTCAGCGAACAAAATGTCTGCCATCTTTTACCTGGTTGCATCATCAAAGTGACCACCCCATTAAACTCTATTGAGTTTTCCCATTCAAGGCAGCTTGCTCTTTCTATCTATCAAACTTCTTCCCGCGAGCATATTTCCACTGCAGCTCAGACAGTCCCTAACGTCCCAGTGGCGATGCCCCGTGTAGGTCAGTCGGCGTTAATCGATTCAAAAAGCTTAGCCGTGCAGAGGTACCGACTTCTCAATTGGGAAACTGTGTATCTTTGCTTCAGCTTTTAGAACTGCCCACCCACTTAGTGAGAGCTACAACATTATTGCCATTTGGCATCAATAAGATCACTGGAGTCGAACCATGTTCTGTGACTTGTGTCAGCAAGTTTATAGTGCAGGTCAGGATAATCTGCTCTCTATCCACGTTGATTGCCCTCAAGACCTCAACGCGCCCACGACCATGGAGATAGAAACCTTGCCGAAGGAACACTAATGATTTTGTCATGCTCTGGTCGGCATTATTTCGGATGTCAAGACCTTTAAGCGGACTGGAAACCACCCCATTGCACCCACGCCTTCTCGTCCAGACTCCTGCTTTGCTCCATTCCCAGATTAATTACTGGCAACTAATTGGGGCAGTAGCTTAAGGCTAAACTGTCGCTCAAACGGCTCTTTCTTATAATCTAAGCTCCATAATTCTAAGGTGCAGGGGTCTTCGGGCTTTTGGGGAGTCAAGGAGAGCACACACTGGTTCCCTTGAATGTCAACCCTAACCGTGGCGATCGCCCCAATTTGCCGGCGGTCTAAGGCCACACCCAAACGCAGAATTGGGCTTACCAACCGGACAAACTGCTGTGAGCGCTCATCGGGCAGCCGCTGAAAATTTTCGTGGCGTTTTTTGGGCTCACTTTTGCGATGGTAACGGGCCAAGTTGGCAATAATTTCCAGCTCCGACTCGGTATACCCCAGCAGCTCTCCATAGCGAATCAAGTAGTAGGAGTGCTTATGGTGGGCGTCATGGCTAATGTGGTGTCCAGCGTTGTGGAGCATTGCTGCCGCCCACAGGTAGTGTCGTTCTGCTGCTGTCGATTCCAGCATCCCTGGCACTTGGATTTGCAGTTGGTCAAACAAGCTAAGGGACAGCTCTGCCACCTTCTCGGCATAGGTCAGCTTGACGTGATACTTGTCAGCTAACTTTCTGACACTGCGATCGCGCACCGTGCTCTGATACTGCCAACGGTCTTCAATGTAGCCGTGGCGGGACATCCAATCAACAATCAGCCCCTCCCGCAGGGCTCGCTGGCAAAACATGACCTGGGTGGCTCCTAGCAGTTTCATCGCCTCCAGCAAAATCACCCCGCCGGCAACGATAATTTCTGCCCGCTTTTGTCGGATCCGCAGTGATCGCTCCCCTAAGGGTTCTCGCCGCAACTGCATCAATAGCTCCTCCAGGTCTCGGAGGGGAAGTTCATAGCCATGCAAGGGCGAGGGCACCACCCCCAAAGACTGGGCAGCGTGGAGCATCGCAAAGGTTTCAACCGTGCCCGAAGTTCCAATCAACCGCACCTCCTGCCGATCCAGCAAAATCCGCAGCTCATCGGTGGGGCGCTCCAACATGCCCTGCACATAGGCTGTCAGGCGGCTAAACTCACTGTTGCTCACCGGATCAGTGGTAATAAACAGATCCGTCAGCCGTACTGCGCCAATTTTTGTGCTGCTGAGGTAGGTAGGGTCTTTGCCATCCCCGAGAATTAATTCCGTTGAGCCGCCGCCGATATCCATGACCACATGGGGGCGATCGCGCATCTCCACCGCCGACAGCACCCCTAGGTAGATCAACCGAGCCTCTTCCGCCCCTGAAATTAAGGACACAGGCAGTCCGAGTTCTTGGTGGACCCGCTCTAAAAACTCCTTACCGTTGGGGGCCTCACGGGTGGCACTAGTAGCCGCAATCACCAGTTCCTCCACCCCTCGAAAGCGGCCAATCTGTTGGTAGCGTCCTAGGGTAGCGATCGCCCGGGCCATGGCCTCCTCCGTCAAGTTGCCAGAGCGGGCACAGCGCTCCCCCAAGCGAACGGTTTCTTTTTGAGAATCCAAAACCGTAAAGCTAGGCAGCGCCGTTTTAATCAGGACAATCACCATGTGAATGGAATTAGTGCCAATGTCAATAGCGGCGATCATGCGTTCAGCAGTCATGGTGCGTGACATACAACAGGGCACCCGATCATACCCTGCTTCCCTGGGCAGCATTAAGGTCTTTAACGATTCTGGTACTATGGGGTTCGTGGTGTGAAGTAGATCTCAGGCGAACTTTATGTGGGGTCTGCAATGAAAATCCTTTGGAGTAGTGGTGAACGGCAACTTATGCAACGTTTAGCGCAGCAGTTTTTTCTTGGTCTGGCTGTGGGGCAACCCGTGAAATCCCTAGCCTTTTTGAGCAGTAGTGCCCTATTCTTGCTTGGCGGCGATCTGGCCCATGGCAGCCTCCTGCGGGCAGCCTACCCCCAATCCCCCCCAACCCCTCCCCCTCCTTGCCGCCAGCATTCGAGAGATTCCCGTCCTGCCTACCCTGCCCGTGGGTATCACGTCTTTGGAGGTAGATACAGGTTTTGCCCCAGGGGTGATCATCAGCGACCAGCTCGACCTTCGAGATGCTCCCCTTTCAGTCCCCCCTGCCTCCGTCCGTCTTTCCTTACCCGCCCATGCCCAGGAGTGGGTAGCATCCCTCCCCTTGCCCCAAGTGCGCCCGGAGCGCCCCCTAGTGGTGCCCAAGCTGCCTGCCCAAGTGCGACCAGAGCGGAGTCAAGGGGTCTCGCTTACCGAAGTCCTTGAGCTTGCTGGCAGAACCAACCGCACCATTCAAGATGCCCGCATTGCCGTCGCCCGTCTACAGGCGGAAGTCCGCGAATCCGAATCCGCCCGATCGCCCAGTATTACGGCCCGTCTGGATTACACCTTTAATGATTCTGCTTCTGCCCGTCTCAGCAACATCGCCTCACCGCCGGGCATCAGCCGTGACACGATCTCCCAGCCCCTGAATGGCAGCCTCCAACTGGATTACAACATTTTCAGTGCCGGCGGGGTAGATGCCAATATTCGGGTGCAAGAAAGCCGTTTGCGTATTGCTGAAACCGAACTTAATCGGGTCACGCAGCAGGTGCGCCTCGAAGTTGTAACGGCCTACTACACCCTGCAAAATGCCGATGAAACCCTCCGCATTCGCCAAAAGCAAGTGGAGAATGCCGAGCAAAGTCTGCGGGACACCCAAGCCCTAGAGCGGGCTGGCGTGGGCACCAAATTTGATGTACTTCAATCTGAAGTGCAGCTTGCCAATGCCCGCCAAGAGTTACTCAATGCCCAAAGCGCCCAATTAATTGCCCGCCGTGATTTAGCCCGCATTCTTGATTTTGCCCCCACCGTTGAGCTGACTGCCGCCGATAAAATTGAGCCTGTGGTGCCCTGGCGGCTAGGTGTCGAAGACTCGATTATTTTGGCCGTGCGCAACCGCGCTGAACTCGACCGCCGTCGGCTGGAACGTCAGGTAGCCCAAGACCGGGCGATCGCTGCGATTTCTACGATTCAGCCCCAAGTCAACCTTTTTGCCACCCTTGACCTCCTGGATGACTTTTCCACCATCGGTGGCATTGCCTCCGGGTATCGGCTCGGTGCCCGCTTAGAATGGCGACTCTTTGATGGTGGGCGCGTCCAGGCCCAGGTCGATCAGTTCACCTCCGATGCCCAACTTGCCGAAAACCAGTTTGAGTCCGCCGCTCGGCAAATTCGCTTTGAAGTTGAGCAATCCTTCCTAACAGCCCAGTCCCGCCGTCAACAGATTGACACTGCCCGCATTGCCCAGCAGCAGGCGATCGAGGCCCTCCGCCTTGCCCGCCTGCGCCTCAGCGCCGGGGTAGGCACCCAAACCGAAGTCATTCAAGCTGAGCGGGACGTTACCCAAGCGGAGGTCAACCTCCTCCAGGCAGTGATTGGCTTCAACCAGGCGATCGCCAACTTAGAGCGGGCAACGAGTGGGCTATAGATCAGTTAGCTGTGCCCCAGATCACTCGCCGATCCCTACTCTTCGCGCCCAAAAGCGAAGATTATTTTTATGTGGTCTACCTGCCAGTCCTAGAAGGATTTTCTGAACCCCGGAACTGCTTGGGCAACCCCCAATCAAGTAATCCTGGGCATTTTCAGGGAGTTCCTAGATCAGTTATGCCCTGCTCCAAACGGCTGAGGGTCTGGGGAGGTTGTTTCTATCCATCATCCGGTTAATCGAGTCGTTCCAGATTGGGGAAAGCCCACCACCAGTCTGTAGTCAGTCGCCCAATTGGAACTCACCCAATAGGTCAAGCCACCAGTCGGAAAATCCTATGTCTGCCTTTCGGAACTGCTGAGCAATGATGATCGCCATTTGCCGGTCGGGATACCGCCGGATGTCCTTTGAGGTACCACCGCCAGGGAATGTCTGCCCCCTTCGTCAGACCAATGCGGGTCGTTTGTACCAATTCTGCGGCAAAATCGGATGAGCGCCCCTCCAGCCAGATCTGGGAGTCGGGGTTCAAGGGCATCCCATCCAATCGGCGATCAATCTCAAGGGAGCGGCAAAGCTTACCCGGCCCCGCCGCCATCCGCGCCCGCTGCCGAGGGGGACAGGAGGCGATCGCCGGGGGCAGTTGATCCAGCCACAGCGCCCGAATTAAGACGGCACTACACACCCCATCGCGATCGGTGACCACATTCAGACAGTGGTAGATGCCATAGATCAAGTAGACATAAATCGTTCCCGGTGGCCCAAAAATGGCCCCGTTACGCGCCGTCTTCCGCTGGTAGCCATGGCACGCGGGATCATCTGCGGTATAGGCCTCCGTTTCCACAATTAGTCCCCGGATGGGCGATCGCCCAAAACCCGCACCAGGGTACAGCCCAGTAATTCTGGAGCCACCTCTGGAGCCGGTCGCTCTAACCAGCCTGCTAAAATAGCGCTCATATTTTCACCCATTGGCTTGTTACCATGACCCAGCAGCCTCCCATTGATACTAAAGCTAGCCCCGTGGCTGAGCCAGCACCGGAACATCTAGCCGCCACTCCTACCCCCTTGCCCTCGGAACCCTTGACCGTGTCGCCCACGCCAGAACCCGCTTCCCAAGAGTTAATGCATCGCATGCAGTCTAAGCTTCAGCAACTTTGGCAAATGCTAAGCGGCGATCGCAACCGTCCAATGTGGTTAATTGTGTCCATCATTACTATCCCCGCGGTCATCATTATCAACAATGTCTTGGCTTTGGTGCACAGTATTCCGCTGTTACCTTCCCTGTTAGAGCTGGTGGGCATCGGCTATTCGGTGTGGTTTTGTTCCCGCTATTTGCTCCTGGCTGAGACCCGTCGCCAATTGCGCCAGCAGGTTAATGATTGGCGACTAAGGTTTTGGGCTAGTACGATAGACTAAAGCGATGAATGTAGGGAATTAGGCAAGCTTCATGGGAAAAGTTGTCGGCATCGACCTTGGAACCACCAACTCGGTTGTGGCTGTGATGGAAGGGGGCAAGCCAGTAACTATTGCTAATGCCGAGGGCAGCCGCACCACCCCATCGGTAGTAAGCTTCACCAAGGACGGAGAGCGGCTCGTAGGGCAGATGGCGCGTCGCCAAGCCGTACTGAATCCCGACAACACCTTTTATTCTGTGAAGCGCTTCATTGGGCGCAAATATAGCGAAATCCCCGCCGATGCCAAGCGCGTCCCCTACACCATTCGCCGGGACGAAGCCGGTAACACCAAGCTCAAGTGCCCCCGATTGGGCAAGGACTTCGCCCCCGAAGAAATTTCAGCGATGGTGCTGCGCAAGCTTATTGACGAAGCCACCCGCTATTTGGGGGAGCCGGTTACCGAAGCCGTGATTACGGTACCCGCCTACTTTAATGATTCCCAGCGTCAAGCCACACGGGATGCGGGCAAAATTGCCGGCATTGAGGTCAAGCGCATTCTTAATGAGCCGACTGCCGCCTCCCTGGCCTATGGCTTGGACAAGAAACAAAACCAGAAAATTCTTGTATTCGACCTTGGGGGCGGCACCTTTGATGTTTCGGTGCTGGAGGTGAGTAATGGGCTGTTTGAGGTGCGGGCCACGGCGGGGGATTCCCATCTTGGCGGGGATGACTTTGACCGCGTGATTGTGAACTGGTTGGCGGAGCAGTTTTCCCAGACTGAACAGGTCGATCTGCGCAAAGAGCGCCAGTCCCTCCAGCGACTGATTGAGGCGGCGGAGAAGGCTAAGGTGGAACTGTCTACGGTGGCCGCAACAGAACTCAATTTGCCCTTTATCACAGCTACTGCCGATGGGCCGTTGCATCTGGAAACCACCCTAAAGCGATCGCACTTTGAACGGCTGAGTGGCGACCTGTTGGAACGCCTCCGCTTACCCCTAGAGCAGGTGCTCAGAGACGCCAACCTCACCCCCCGCCAAATTGATGAGGTGGTCTTGGTTGGTGGGGCGACCCGGATTCCGGCGGTGCGCCAACTGGTGACCGACTTTATTGGCAAAGAACCCAACCAAAGTGTCAATCCCGATGAGGTGGTGGCCATCGGGGCGGCGGTGCAGGCGGCGATTCTCTCGGGGGAACTCAAGGATGTGCTACTGCTGGATGTCACGCCCCTATCCCTTGGGGTGGAAACCAACGGCGGCATTACCAAAAAACTGATCCCGCGCAACACCACGATCCCAGTGCGTAAAACCGATTTATTCACCACCGCCGAGGACAACCAAACCTCCGTGGAAATTCATGTGGTGCAGGGGGAACGGGATTTGGCGGAGCACAACAAGTCCCTGGGGCGCTTCAAGCTAAGTGGCTTGGAGCCCTTGCCCCGGGGCACGGCGCAAGTGGATGTCACCTTTGATTTAAACTCCGATGGCATTTTGTCGGTAACGGCGGTGGATCGGCGCACGGGTGTCGAGCGGCGCGTAACGATTCGCGGGGCTTCTACCCTAGACGAGAAAGAGGTGGCGCAAATGCTGGCCGAGGCAGAAAAGTATGCTGATCGTGATCGCGCCCGCAAGGAACGGATTGAAAAATTCAACCGTGCCGAGGGGCTGGTGACCACCTGTGAGCGACAATTGAAGGAGATGGCCCTCAACTTTGGCTACCGGCTCACCTACGAACGGCGCAAGGAAATCGAGAGTTACATCAAAAACCTCAAGGAGGCGATCGCCCAGTCCGAGCAGTCGGAAACTGGCGGTGATGCTCGTTTAGATCGGGCCCAAACCCAACTGCAAGAAGCCATTTACACCCTTTCCCGCGAACTGTACGCCGAAGAAGAAAACGATGAGGAGGATCTAGACGACGGTCTGTTTGATGGATTGCTCGATCGAATCGGTGGGTTTGCCAGCCGTAACAGCAGCAAAAATCGCGAAAAAGCCGAACCACAACGTCGTCCCAATACCCGTATCACCTATGATGACGATGACGATGAGTGGATGTAGTTCGGCGTGAAGATGGGGCAGCTCAAGGGTTCAGCACTCTATTTAATTGCGGCAGGTCTGCTGGTGCTCGGCATCGGCCAAGGCATTGAAACCGTAACCCATAGCCCCTTGGTGGGGCTGCTGATCGGGGCGATCGCCCTGTGGTGGTGGCAGCAAGCGACCCCAGCATCTTCCCCGTCCCCTGTCCCAAGTCGCAGCTATGTGCAGCACCTGATCCAGCAGATTCAGCGGGATATTCCCAAGCTGCGCCAGGTCGAAGACCAAGCCCGATGGACTGAACGCCTGGGCCAAATCGAACAGGACTTGAGTGAAGAACGCCTCCGGGTGGCGGTTTTAGGTCGTGCCGGAGTGGGTAAAACGGCTTTGGTTCGGGCGATCGCCCAGCAGCGCCCGACGGCTAGTCCCAATCCCTTTGAGTGGCACCTACTGTCCCATCCCACCCGTCGCGTCCGTTTTGTCGAAGGGCTGACTGCCGCAGAAGCCGATCTCGTGCTCTATGTCACCGATGGGCTGCTTCAGGATCAGGAATTGGCCCACCTGTTCCAGATCCAAACCCAGCGCCTGCTTGTGATCATGAACAAACAGGATATGCACCTTCCGGGTGATCGCCATACCCTCCAAGAACAACTCAGAGAGCGGCTCCGCCAATGGCGTTCCGATGTGGAACTCTATGTCACCACGGCCCAGCCCCGCCCCCTCAAGGTGCGTCAAAACGAAACTCAGCACCACGCCGAACGTATCTGGCATGAACCCCAGCCCCCCAACTTGGATGCCTTGCCCCAGCGTCTGGTGGCAATCTTTGCCCAGGAGTGGCAGTCCCTGCACTATGCTGGTCTTGTTCGTCGCCTCCAGCGCGATCGCGACACCCTAATTGATCAACTTTTTTGTGAACGACACCGGGAAGCCCAAGCGATCATCCGCCGCCACCAGTGGCTGACTGCCACCACAATGTTTGCCAACCCGATTACTGCCCTAGACTTGGTGGCCAATACTGCCCTTAATGCCCAAATGCTGGTCGAACTCAGTCATCTTTATGGGCAACCCCTCACCCTCATCAAAGCCACCCCTATTGCCCGCGCCCTCCTGCAAAATCTCCTGCAAATGGGCTGTGTTGAGGTGGCAACCCAGGCGATCGCCCTAGGACTCAAAACCAATGCCGCTACCTATGCCGTCGGTGGTTCAGTGCAGGCCATCGGTGCAGCCTACCTTTGCCATCTCGCTGGAGAGGGGTTCATCACAGCCCTCGAAGCCGGACTCAAAGCCGATGATATCAACGCCCTGCAAGCCTTCTGCCGAGACAGTTTTGGGCGATCGCAGGGGCGTGGTTTTTTCCAGAATTTACTGGGAGACTGGTTAAAGGTCGCCACCACGGGCTGAAAGCAGAAAAATCACGATCGGTCCCGAAACGACAATTAACGCCAAACAGGTCAACTGAAAAATCAACGTAAAGTTAATTCCCGAAATAAAGCCACCAATGCTGTCAAAAATTTCCATAGGACTATGATGAAAAAGTATATTTTCAGCGAATATTTTAGCAAGCCCTAGGCCCCCATGCTCGAAACTGATCAACTTGCGCTGACCGCCAATCCCAATCCCGACGATATTCTTGATGATGTGGAGATGCCCCTAGTCGATCACCTTGAAGAACTACGCCGTCGCCTTTTTTCCAGTTTGGTTACGGTGGTGCTAGGGGCGATCGCTAGCTTTGTGTGGGTCAATCCCATCGTCTGGCTCCTAGAGCAACCGGCCCGAGGCGCAAGATTTTTACAGTTGGCACCGGGGGAATATTTTTTCGTTTCACTGAAAGTTGCTGGCTACTGCGGTCTGCTGGTTGCTAGTCCGGTCGTCCTGTATCACATTGTCCGCTTCATTCTGCCGGGACTGACCCGTCGGGAAAAACGCCTTGTTTTACCGATTATGCTAGGTTCTAGTGTGCTTTTTGTCGTTGGGCTGATCTTTGCTTATCTGCTGCTGCTGCCCGCTGCCCTAAATTTCTTCATCAGCTACGGTGGCGATGTCGTCGAGCAGGCTTGGTCGATTGAGCGCTACTTTGAGCTTGTTTTGGTGCTGCTGTTTTGCACCGGACTGGCTTTCCAGATTCCGGTCATTCAAGCCCTGCTAGCGCTCACAGGTATGGTTTCCTCAACGAAAATGCTGGCTGGCTGGCGCTATGTACTGGTCGGTGCCGTAGTTCTGGGAGCGGTGCTCACTCCCTCAACCGATCCCCTGACCCAAAGTCTCCTGGCCGGGGCCGTGGGCTTGCTTTATTTCGGCGGCATTGGTTTAGTGCGCCTGATCGGAAAATAAGCCCCCATCAAAGACCCGTCTTTTGCTGGCAACCCTTCACGGCTATTGGGGGGAGTTTGGCAACAACATTTTGAAAATTCCCTCGCGCTTCCTCCGGCGCATAGCGCGACTCCGTTTCCGCCAGCACACAGGTGCAGTAGGCGCGGGTGACCATACCATTGGACTGACCGCGGCTCTGGCGATCAATCACAACCGCACAATCCCAGATATAGTCCTCCCGATCCTTGGCTGTCCATGTTTCTGCGGCGGTACAGGCAACTAAGGGAAGCATTAACAGGCTTAACGCCACCCCCATGAGCTTCGACGGCTGGCACGGGCAAGGGGAATCGCTGGAATTGCTGGATCTACTGGACTCGTTACAACCGCCTAGGCGTTTCAAGTGCACCGGTGCCCCTTTGTATCAACATATCAGCATTATAGATCTGGGAACTGAGGCAAGAATTTTGTCTCTGCGCTGGATCACCACAGAATCACCCATCAATATCACCCATCAATCATCGACCTGCCAATGGGGGCAGGGTTTGGTTTTCGTTCTACACGCATCGGTGCATTTTTTGTGGTTCTGCTCTTTTAATGGGTTAGCTAGGGGCTTTTGTCATTGCGCTGTCAAATACCTGTCAAATGCTCTCACGGCGAGAGGTTCAGCCCCTAGGTCGTAGAATTTGACGGGCGCGGTACCGCTTGTCCCGCAAGGCTTCTAGCTTGAATTCAAGCCTTTAGCATCAGTTAAAACTACTAGCGCGAATCAAGATTTTTAGCATGACTTAAAACTTCTAGCATGAATTAAAACTTCTAGCGTGAGTTAAAACTTCTAGCATGAATTGATGACACACCCTAATGTTTTATAGCTATATTCGGGTAGGTTCGGACATCGAAGGAAAAGGGGGTTTGGGGGCTGCGCCCCCAGCTAGTTGTCACCCCTGCACCCCGTCCTAACCAAGTTATTTACAGCCATAGCTGACTTTTTAACCAGGGCCTCATTTGCGTCTGTTCTCGAAGGGT